>JAEYZO010000207.1 GCA_023428035.1 Pseudomonadota bacterium
GGTGTCGGTCTCGCAGCCGTTGGTCGCGCTGCCGTCGCAGTCGCCGAAGCCGCCCCCGCAGGCGGCGACGGTGCACGACCCGCCCACGCAGGCCGCGGTGCCGCTCGGCACGCTGCACGCCCGCCCGCAGGAGCCGCAGGAGCTCACGGTGGTGCGCAGGTCGGTCTCGCAGCCGTTGCCCGCGTTGCCGTCGCAGTCTCCGAAGCCGGGGTCGCAGGTGAAGCCGCAGGTGCCGCTGGAGCAGGTGGTGGCCGCGTTGGCGCGGGTCGGGCACGCGTTGCCGCAGGAGCCGCAGTGGTCGACGGAGCCGCGCGGGTCGGTCTCGCACCCGTTGGAGGCGTCGCCGTCGCAGTCGGCGAAGGGCGCGCGGCAGGTGAAGCCGCAGCGGCCCGAGAGGCACGACGACGACTGGGCGTTGGCGGGGGTGGGGCAGGCGTTGCCGCACGCGCCGCAGTGGGAGCCGTCGGTGTTGAGCGCGGCCTCGCAGCCGTTGGCGGCGTCGCCGTCGCAGTCGCCGAAGCCGGGGTTGCAGGTGAAGCCGCAGGCGCCGGCGGCGCAGGTGGGCGTGGCGTTGGGGCGCAGCGGGCACGCGGTGGTGCAGGCGCCGCAGTGGTTCACGTCGGCGCGGAGGTCGAGCTCGCAGCCGTTCTCGGGGTTGCCGTCGCAGTTGCCGTAGCCCTCGGCGCAGGTCACGTCGCAGCGCCCTGTCGTGCACACCCCCGTCGGCGCGTTGGGGCGCGCGGGGCAGGCGTTGCCGCAGACGCCGCAGTGGGAAGCGCTCGCGCGCAGGTCGGCCTCGCAGCCGTTGGAGGCGTCGCCGTCGCAGTCGGCGAAGCCGGAGTTGCAGGTGAAGCCGCAGCGGCCCGCGACGCAGGTGGCGGCGGAGGCGTTGGCGGGGGTGCTGCACATCGTGCCGCAGGCGCCGCAGTTGGAGAGGTCGCTGTTGAGCGAGACCTCGCAGCCGTCGGCGTTCATGCGGTTGCAGTCGGCGAAGCCCTCGCCGCAGGTGCCGGCGGTGCAGGTCCCGTTGGTGCAGGCGGGGGTGCCGTTGGGGGTGCTGCACATGGTGCCGCAGGCGCCGCAGTTGGAGAGGTTCGCTTGCAGGTCGGCGCAGGCTCCGGCGCAGCAGGTCTGCCCGTCGGCGCAGGCGTGGGAGGCGTTGCAGCCCGGCGCGCACACGTTGCCGACGCAGAGACGTCCCGCGGGGCACTGGGCGTCGGTGGAGCACTCGACGCAGACGTGGCGCTCGGTGTCGCAGCGGCCGAGGGCGCCGGCGTCGGAGGTGGTGCCCGCGTCGGCGGAGGCGGCGCAGCCCTCGTCGGAGCGGCAGCCGGGGACGCACACGTTCGCGGAGGTGTCGCAGTACTCGGTGACGGTGCAGGCGCCGGGGTCGGTGCCGGTGCAGACGACGCAGCGGCCGGTGAGCGCGTCGCAGACGCCGCCCGCGGGGTCGCCCATGCAGTCGGCGTTGGAGCTACAGCGTGATGGGACGTCGGGGGTGTCGGCGGGCGCGTCCGTCGGGACGTCCATGGGCGCGTCCATCGGGACGTCGGTGGGGGCGTCCATCGGGACGTCCGTCGGTGTGTCGGTGGGGACGTCGGCGGTGGAGGTGTCGGGGGTGTCGACGCCCGCGTCGACGGGGATGACCCCGGTGTCGAGGCGGTCGCCCACCACGGCGTCGCCCGCGCAGCCCGCGACGATGGAGAGGCACGCCGCGCAGAGGAGGCTCCGCGCGGACCCGGTGGTGAAGCGAGGGGACATCGCCCGCGATTGCAGTCCCACAGGGGGGGAGGCGTCAATGGCCGCGGGGGCGCGTGGCAGCTCGGAGCAGGCGCCTACCCCGGACGGCAATCCGGGGCAGGCCCGATGCTCACCACCGCACCGTGGCGACGGAGAATACCTCGCGGCACAGCGCGTCGAGGGCCTCGGCCTGCCACGGAGAGAACGCGTCGGGCACCTCGGCGTCGAGGTCGAGCACGGCCCTCACCGCCCCCGCGTGGTCGAAGACCGGCACTACCAGCTCCGAGCGGGTCTTCGCGTCGCAGGCGATGTGCCCAGGGAAGCGGTCGACGTCGGGCACCCGCTGGACCTCTCCGGTGCGCGCGGCGGCCCCGCACACGCCGCGGTGGATGGGGATGCGGAGGCAACCGAGCCCTCCCTGGTAGGGGCCCACGGCGAGGAGCTCGGGCTCGACGCGGCGGTAGAACCCGCACCAGGTCGCGTGCGGAAAGGTCGCGTGGAGCAGGCACGCGAGGGTCGACTGGAGCGCCACCGCGTCGGTCTCACCCTCGAGCACGGCCGTGATCTGCGGGCGGGCGATCTGCCAGCGGGCGCGGAGGGTGTCGTCGTCGAGGAGCACGCCGCGATGCGCCGGCGGCAGGGCGAAGGTCTCGGTCATGGGCGGTGGAGCGGAGGGTCGCACGGCGACCGAGCGAAGGGGGCAGAGCGCGGTAGCCTCTCGGGTATGTCACTGCTCTTGAAGCGGGCGCTCGATCAGGCCGCGGTGTGGCACCAGGGGCAGCGGAGGAAGTACCCGGGCGTCGAGGTGCCGTACATGAGCCACGTCGCGGGGGTGGTCTCGGTGCTCGCGGTGTACGGCTTCGACGACGAGGTGCAGGCCGCGGGCGCGCTGCACGACGTGATCGAGGACTGCGGGGTGACCCGCGACGAGCTCGCGCGGCGCTTCAGCGAGCGCGTCGCGGCGCTGGTCGACGCGGTGAGCGAGGAGGACCGCTCGCTCCCGTGGGAGGAGCGCAAGGCCCGCTACGTCGCCCGCTTCGCGACCGAGCCCTGGGACGCGCAGGCCATCTCCCTCGCGGACAAGGTCGACAACTTCGAGTCGATCGCCGTGTGCGCCGCCGACCACGGAGACCCCTGGGCGATGTTCAAGCGCGGCAAGCCCGCGCAGATGGAGCGCTTCGAGGCCCTGCGCGCCGTCGCGCTCACCCTCGCGCCGCACCCGCTGATCGATCGCTACTGCCGCGCCCTCGACGCCCTCCGCGCCGTGTGACGCTCCCCCCCTCTCCCCGCGGGACGCGCGCTGCGCCCCGCGGGGAACGTCGCGGTTCAGCCCGTGGCCTTCGTCGCCGTGGCGTCGGTGTTCGCCGCCGGAGCGTCGGGCTTCACGTCGGTGGGCTTCACCTCCGTGGGCTTCGGCTCCTCCTTCGCGTCGACGGGCTTCACCTCCGTGGGCTTCGGCGCGTCGGTGGGCTTCACCTCCGTGGGCTTCACGTCGGTGGGCTTCGCGGGAAGCTTCTCCTTGGCCTTGGCCTCAGCCTTCACCTTCGCCTCGGCCTTCGCGGTCGCCTTCGCGACCTCGCGGCGCATCGGGCCGACGATCGCCTCGGTGGTCTCGGCGTCGAGCCCCTCGAAGTCCACGTCGGACTCGACCTGCCGCGCGACCTTCACCCATGCGATGCGCGCCGCGTGGGTCTTCGCCTCAGTGGGCGCACCCGCCTTCCGTCGCGCGGCTTCGAGAACGCGGAGGCGCTCGCCCGCGTCGATCCACTGCCGGAGCGTCTTCTCCATCGACACCCCCGGCGCGGTGGAGCACTTGCGGAGCACCTCGGGGTCGGCGCTCGCGAGGTGCTCCGCGGCGCGCCGAGCGTTGACGGCCTTCGCCCCGTAGGCCCAGCGGACCACCTCGACCCCGTCGGGGAAGAGCCGATCGCGCAGGGCGAGGATGCGACGCGACATCGTGGGGTCGTCGCTGGCCTCGGCCGCGGCGGTGAGACCGAGCCACCCCGCGCGCAGCTTGCGGTCGTGGATGTCGCTGGCCTCGGCGGCGGCCTCGCTGAGCTCCGTGTCGCGCTCGGCGTCGGCGGTGTCGGTCTTCGACGCCGATTCGAGGTCGGCGTGCGCGGACTCGATGAAGGGCAGGAGGAGCTTGCCGCGGGGCCACTTCTCCAGGGTCTTCCGCTCCTTCTGCGGGTCGAGCCAGGCGTCAGAGAGGTTGAGCATCGTGAACGTGGGGAGGATCGTGCTGGACATGGCGGGTCTCTTTCGTGGTGGGGCCGGCACCATCGCCGCCCTCACTGACGAAGGAGCCCAGGAGCCGCTCCGCGGACACGGCCGACGTCGATTCTTGAAATCGAGCGCCAGGACCGGCGAGACCTCACGCTCGCAGTGACTGGGAACACCCCCGGGGTACCTGTCGGAGCTTCCGAGAGCGGTTGGAAGTACCCCTGGGGTACCTGCGGGCGCTCCCGGAAGCGAAAGAAGTACCCCTGGGGTACCTGCGGGCGCTCCCGGAAGCGGTTGGAAGTACCCCGGGGGTGCCTGTCGGCGCTTCCGGCAGCGAAATCAGTACCCCCTCGGGTACTTCGGCCGGGGGCGTCGAATTCGTCACCTTCCGACGCAACCTCCGACACGTCGCCCCGAAGAGGCCCCCCGCACCGCGAGCTCCGTGCCCGCGGCCCCGCGAAGGAGGCCCACGATGAACGCTCCCACGACCCGCTCCCTCGATGAGCAGTACCGCAGCCAGCTCTCCGCCTCGCGCCGGCGGCTCTCGCGCTTCGGCGTCGACGCGGAGGAGGCCGTGCACGACGCCTGGGTGGAGGCCCTGGAGAAGGGGGCCGCGGCGCCTACCGACGCGCAGACGTCGCGGGCGACGGAGAAGCTCCGCTGGCGAGCGCGCGCCGCCGCGCGACGCGACGTAGAGGTGGAGGAGGGGGCCGCGGTGAGCGGCGCCGAGCGGGTGGAGCTCGCCGTGGTGGTGCGCGAGCTCGCGGCGCGGCTCGACGCGGCGGCGCGCGAAGCGCTCGCCGAGGCGATGGACGAAGAGGAGGGGGTGGAGCGGATCGCGGCGCGCGAGGGCGTCAGCGAGCGGACGGCGAGGCGGAGGCGAGCGGCGGCGAGGGAGGCGGCGCGGGCGGTGCTGGGGGAGGGGAGCTCAGCGCGCGCGGATCGCGGCGGAGCGAAGCATCGCGACCCCGAGTACGCTTCGAGGAACGAGGGGGTAGGATCACGCATCATGAGTGACCGACTCGCGGAGGAGCTGCGGAGGATCGAGCGCTCGCATCCGAAGGGCCGCGAGGTGATCGATGCGATGCGCGGCGAGAGCCTCGAGCCGACCTACGCCCACGTCGTGAACGGGCACCTCGCCCTCGTGCGCGGCGAGACGCCCGCGGCGTGGCAGGAGCGCTTCGGCCTCGCGCCCGAGCTACTGATCGTCCTGGTGTCTGGCGAGGTGCAGGCGCGCGACCTGGAGGAGGCTGACCGAGAGATCTTCGCCTCGGGTCTTCGCCTCGACTGGGACCTCATCGTCGTCGCGAACGACGCGCCCGACCTGAAATCACGCCTCGCGCGGATATCGGGTCGCCCGATGCTGCGCGTGCCCTGGGCGCTCGGGGAGTCACGCTGGAACACCCTCGAAGGGGCGCTCCGGGCGGCGCTCCCCACCTACGACGTTTTCGAGCAGAAGGACCCGGTACGAGGACGTCAGGTGCTAGGGCGAGAGCGCGAGATCCGCGAGCTCCAGACGCGCGTCGAACGCGCCCAGGCGGTCGGGCTCTTCGGCCTGCGAAAGGTCGGTAAGACCACTCTGGTCCGCGCGGTGACCGACGTCATCGACCCCGCCTCTTCAGGGCTCGATGGCTTCTCCTCTCAGAGCGCTTCCCCCGATCGCGTGGCCTTGTACGTCGACGCGCAAGGAGTGCTGACGCGCCACGTAGACGCCGTCGCCGACGAGCTGCTCCGCGCCCTCGCCGACCGGATGTCCGCGGCGCGGGACGGCTTTCCGGTCCCCCGGTCAGGGGGGCTCGTGGCCTTCAAAGACGCGGTGGAGCGCCTCTTCGCCGCTCGTCGCGCGCGCATCGTCATCGCCATCGACGAGTACGACTTCCTCTTCGAGGACTCATCGGGCCGCACGGCTCCCATCGAGGGCCTCGTCGACCTGCTCCGTCTGCTGCGCGCCTGGTCCCAGACACGAGGGGCGGTCGCGCTTGTCTTGCTGGGGCGCGACCCCGAGCACCTCGCCGCGTCACGCATCGCGGGTGCGGTCAACCCGCTGCTCGGCTGGCTGACCGCCATGCACCTCCGCGGGCTCGACGCCGATAAGGCGCGCTCGCTCCTCACCGTGCTCGGGCAGCGCGCTGGCCTCAAGGTAGGCGCGAGGTCCGTGGCGCGCGCGATCACCCTCACCGGCGGTCACCCGCGGCTACTGCGGGTGTACGGCTCCCGACTGTTCGAGCTGTGCCATGCGGGCAAGGGTACCGGGGAGTACCTCCGTGATGCTGATCCGCTCGCCGATCGGGCGGCCGAGGCCTTCCTCGCGCACAGAGATACACGGGACATCGCTGAGGAGGTCGTGGATATCCTCCAGGCGCGTTACACCGCCGTGCTCGACCTCCTTCGTGAGGTCGCGATCGGCGGCGCCAGCGTCGCGGACCTGGGGGCTCACATCGCTGACGCCGTGACGCGGGCGCGGGAGTTCGGTCTCCTCTTCGGCGCCGATGACGGCGTGCCCGAATACCTTCGGCGCTACCTCCAGCGCTACACCGCTCCTAGCCAGATGCGAAGGGTGGCGGGGTGACGGGCGACGCCGCGCCCAACCCCTACGAGTGGGACCGGCACGACCCGAAGGTGCGGCTCCCCCGCACCGCGTTGGTTGATGCGCTGCAAGACGCCGTGCTCCGAGGGCTCGGCGTGTGCCTCGTCGGGGGGCGAGGCATGGGAAAGTCGGTCACGCTGCGGATCCTCGCGCAGCGACTCCGAGACGTCGAAGGAACCGGAGTCGCTCTCATCGAAGGACCGCCCCTTGAGGGTATGCTCGCCGCTTGCCTCGACGACGCGGCCAAAGCCCTCGGTGTACCGACGGGGGCGTCGTCGAGCCTTCGGGAGGTCGTCGACGCCGCGACGCGGACGCACGGCTACGAACGGGTGGTCTTCCTCTTCGATGAGGTGGACCAGTACGTCCAGCGTCGCGTGGACGATGAGCCGCTCGGGCGTGTGTGGCTCAACCACGTCGAGTCCACCCGTCGCAACGACCCGCTCGGGCGCGTCGGCGTCGTCGCTGCGGGAGGCCTTGGCCTCCTCTACCTCGAGCACGTGATCGGCTCTCACTTCGCCTCTCGCGCTGAGACGGTCGCCATGACGCCCCTCTCGCGCGAAGAGCTCGTCGCGCTGTCCGCGCCGTTCGCTGAGCGTGCCTCTCCGGTCCCCGACGTGGTCATTGACGCCATCCAGGTGATGACCGCCGGGGTCCCAGCGCTCGTCACCTTCGCCCTCGGCGCGCTCTGGCCTCTCCCTGCCGCTTGCAGCGCCGACGTACTGCGCGCCTTCAAGCGGTTTCGTCAGTCGCACGCTGGCTTTATCGATGACGTACTCCGCGCAGTCACCCACCCTGACCTCTTCGACGCGCCGAGCAAGGTGCTGCACCACGCCCAGTCTCACGCGGGCGCGGTGTCTCGCGAGCTGCTGTTGGAGGCCTGCACCAGCCCCGGCGGAGGCCGTTCGATCCCGCTCGCTCGCGTCATCGAGCTCCTCCAGGCGGCGGGGCTCGCGGCCCTCGACGGTCACCCCGACGACGACCCGGTGGCGGTCCGTGCGCTCGCGTCGGTTCTCACGCCCCCGTCGAGCCGGGCGAGGGCGGCCACCGCTTCTGATCGCTTCGTCGACGAGGTGGCTGCGGTGCTCGCGCAGATGCACCGGCTGGCGAAGAGCTTCCACGCCAGGGGGAGAGGGCTCGTCGACGAGGAGGTGCTGAGTGCCGTCCTCGCCATTAGGCTCGACGCGCTCGGTTGGGATACAGACTGTGAGCCCGTCCAGGTAGGTGGCTTCGTCGATGTGAAGGCTCGCCTCCGCGACGTGCCAGGGCACTTCCTCATCGAGGCGAAGAAGTACTCCAACGACGACGCCGCCGACGTTCAGGAGCAGGTCGATCACTACCGCGTCGCGGACACGAAGCACGCGGTGGTCGTGATGTTCGGTGACGAGATCCCCGCGAAGACGCCTTGGGCCGACGCCTACACCAAGCGGTGCCTGGCGGGCCTCACGGTTGAACGAATGGTCGATCGCCCCGACCTCGTGGCTCACCTTCGCGTGACCGACGCGAAGGGGCGGGTCACCGATCACCTTCTGGTCGCCGTGCCGCGGCGCTGAGCGGACAACGGGACCGAGGACCAACCCTTGCTCGGACGGTCCCATAAGCTGGGCGTCGATCCGCGGGTCAGCGCGCGCGGATCGCGGCGGAGCGCTTCCACCAGCGCCAGTCGCAGCAGGAGACGTGGTCGCCGCGGTGGGCGCCGACGTAGCGGTAGGTCATGGCCGCTCGCCCTCCGCGCAGCGTGACGCTCACGCGCTCGTAGAGGCGTGGGACGTCCTCGAAGCGGTCGAGGCGGGCGAGGGTGCCGTCGTCGACGGCGTAGACCTCGCCGAGCACGGCGCCGTCTCCATCGACGAGCCCGGGGTAGGCGCCGAGGTCGACGAGCCCGTAGCGGTCTTCGGTGCGGGCCATGCCGAGCCAGGCCGCTCCGTCGAGGTTGTGCGCGTTGGGCTCTCCGCGCAGGAGCGAGCCGTAGACGAAGACCCGGTGGCGCTGGTCGGGAGGGGCGTTGACGGTCCAGCTGGCGTCGAGGAGCGCGTCGGTGTTAGCGCCGAGGGCGTCGAGCCCGTGGAGGATGAGGCGCACGTAGTCGGGGTGCGGCGCGGCCGGGGGGACGCTCGCGGGGAGCGCGTAGACCCAGGCCGGGGTGGGGGCTCCGTCGTGGAGGAGCTCGCGACGCTCGCGGCGGTACCAGCGGGGCGCGCCCTCGAAGCGGTCGAGGCAGGCGAGGTCGTCGTCGTCGAGCGCGTAGAGGAGCCCGTGGAGGTCACCATCGGCGGGGGTGATGGTGGCGACGGCGGCGTCCCAGGCGCGGGAGCGGCCGACGAAGGCGACGCGGTGATCGGGGAGCACGGCGGGGCCGACGACCGCCGCGCGTGGGCATCGGCGGGCCATGCGCGCGGTGTCGAGGTTCGAGCCGTAGGCGAAGTAGAGCAACGGTGGGCAGTGGGGGAGGGGGCGGTCAGTGGTTGGCGAGAGATCGCAGGGCTGACGCGGTCTGAAGGATGGTCTGCTCCGCCAGCGCAGGGGCGACGCGACGGGTGAAGGTGACGTTGTCGGTCGTCTGCCATCCCGACAGCGAGGCCGCGAGCTGCTCGTCGGGCGACGACGATTGAAGGCTGAGAACCATGTCGGCGCCGTGCTTCTCGACCGTGAGGGCGGCGGTCGGGGCGGTGAGAGTCACCCGAGACGGTTCCTGCTTCCCCAACATCTCGCGCAGGTTCACGTCGTCAAAGGGCGCGACATCAGCGAGCTGCGCTCGCAGACGTCGGTAGAGGTCGTAGACATACAGGTCAACGTGGTAGCCGTTGCGCTGCGTCGTCCTGAGGAGGAACGCGCTGTCGTCTTCAAGACGAATGATGCGGTAATCGCAGTAGTCGATGAGTCCGGGGTCCCTGACGAGTAACCCCCGAAACCCTGAGACGGGGCGGTCGTCAGCGCCGCGTACCCCCGCGGCGATGATCGCACGTAAGGACGACTCCACGTTCGCGGGGTTGATGCGCTCCAAGACGCGGCGCACGACATCGCGGCGCGCCTCCCGATCAGGGAGCGATGTGTCGGCGCGCAAGAGGCGCCTCCACGTCGCGTCGCGGTCCTTGAGGTCGAGAAAGCTCCACCCGCGCCCCCGCTGGAGGAGGTAGTCGCCCTCCGCAAGCAGAGCCCTCTCCCAGAGGTGCTCTGGGAACATCTTGATCGATGGTGAGTCCCCCTCGGGGAATACCGAGGTAGCCCGCTCGTACCAGTCAGCAAAGCGCGCCCGGTGCGCGGCGTCGTCGCTGTCGCTCCAACCGCCAGCCTTGAGCGCGTCGAGGACGCCCGAGAAGCGTAGCAGGAACCCGATGTCGCCTCGGAAGTACGGGTGACGCTCCGCGCGCTCGATGAGCGCCCGCCATTCGGGAGCACGAAGCAGAAGTCGCGCCTTGGCGCGCTCCTCTTCCCGCTGTTCCTTGTTGAAGCCCGACGCACGGTCGAGCCCCTCGCTGGCGACCCTCGTGAGGAGCTCGGGGCCGATCCAGGCCGAGAGCTCGCGAACGCCGCGCAGCATCGGGACGAGGGAGTCGTCCCTGACGTCGGAGTTCACCGTGAGGTTCCAGATCAGGCGGAGCCAGTCGTGGCCCACGGTCGCCGCGTCACGACGCAGGAGGAGCAGGCTCCAGGCGTAGAAGCCGATCCAGTCGGCTTGGGTGAGTCCATCTTTCTCCCAGGAGCTGAGCGCGAGGAGGACACGCTCGAAGAGCTTTACCTCGTCGAAGTAGCTCGACGCGCCGACCATGCTCGGAGCGTTGGGGGGCGACGCGAGCGCGTCCATCCTCCTCACGAGGCGCTCGACGATGGGAGCTTCGAGCAGTCCAAGCTCCGTGAGGAACGCGACGGACGGCTCGCGAGCGCCGAGTAGCCGAGAGACACGTCCCGGCAGGCGGTCGTCGTCTCCGGCATCGACACTCCCGACGAGCGCGAGGGCGCGGAGCAGGCGCATAAAGCGTGGGTCGATCTCCTTAGCCTCGCCGCGTGTGCGCCAGAGGAGGTCCGTCCACGCGAGGTCGAACTGCTGGCTGACGTACTGCCGCCAGTCGGCGCCGCCGGGGGCGTCGGGGCGGGCACCGCACCCGGGGCC
>JAEYZO010000222.1 GCA_023428035.1 Pseudomonadota bacterium
GCCCTGGGCTCTGTACGCGCTGAGGCCCCCGACCCCCAGGCCCTCGGTCACGGTGAGGACTACGAAGAGGTCGACGCCCTGCGCGACGCGATGGCCGAGCTCCTCGCGCGCCACGCCGAGGCCCTCGCGCAGGCCCGTCGCTTCGCGGCGGACGCGGCGCACGAGCTACGCACGCCCCTCGCGCGCGCCCGCGCCGAGGTCGAGCTCGCCGCCGAGGAAGAGCTCCCGCCCGCGGTGCGCGACTCCCTCACCCGGGCGGTGGGCACCCTCGCGTCGGTGTCGGCGCTGACCGAGCGGCTGCTCACCCTGGCCGCGCCCGTGGAGCCCGCGGGCTTCGCGCGCGAGGCCGTGTCGCTGGCCGACCTCGCCCGAGACGCGGTGGAGGCCCTGCCCGAGCGTGAGCGCGCGCGGGTGGTGGCGCGCCTCGACGACGAGGGCCTGGTGCGTGGAGAGCCCACGCTGCTGCGCGCGCTGGTCGACAACCTCGTCGACAACGCGGTGAAGTTCGCGCGCGAGGGCGCGATCGAGGTCTCGGTCACCACCACCCCCGACGCGGTGGAGCTCACGGTGCAGGACGAGGGCCCCGGCGTCGCGCCCTCGGAGCGGGCGCGGGTGTTCGAGCCCTTTCACCGCGCGGCGAGCACGCGCGCGTCGGGGGCGAGGGGGCACGGGGTCGGGCTCGCGCTGGTGGCCCACGTCGCCCGCGCCCACGGGGGAACGGTCACGGTCGACGACAGCGAGCGGGGCGCGCGGCTGCGGGTGACGCTCCCGCGGTGGAGCGCTGGATGAGGCTCACCGTGGGTCGAAGCGCTCGACCTCTCCGCCCGGCGCGCGCTCGAGGAACTGCAGCGCCCTGAAGCGGTAGAGGGTGATCTCGGGGCGGAGCCACCCCGGGGGCGGCACGGCGCGCTCGCGGGCGAGGGCGGTGAGGGCGGCGACAGGGTCCTGCGCGGGGGCCCAGGGCGTCGGGGGCAGGGCGTACTCCCAGCTCGTGACGCGCTCGAAGCCGACCGACCACACCCGCGGGTCGGCGGCGCGGCGCAGGAACGCGGGGGAGCGCGTGCCGAGCACGCCGCGGTCTTGGAAGATCGCGACGGTGACCGTGTGCCCGCGGAGGGCGTCGCGCAGCCGGCCGTAGCGCTCGGCCTGACGCGTCGACCAGCGGTCCATCACGGCGAAGGTGCAGTCGAGGAGCGCCCGGGCGATGGAGCCCCCGCGGGTGGAGCGCCAGAGGATCGCGTCGTGACCATCACGGAGGATCACCGCGACCTCGACGGGCCGCGTGCGCCGCAGGGGCTCAGGGAAGATCCGCTCCGGGGGCGCCACCGCGCCCGAGAGGATCAAGCGAGAGACGGTGACGAGACGCCTCCCGTCGTCGTCGGAGAGGCCCAGGGGCTCGGCCGCTTCGACCACCGAGGCGTGCTCGTCGAGGTAGACCGACGAGAGCCCTTCGAGGGGGCCGAGGCGCTGGAGAGACGCGGTGACGCGCCCCGCAGGGGCGGGGGCGTCGGCGCGGATGAGCATGCCGTCGAGGCGCAGGCGGCGCAGGGCCGCGGCGACCGCTGAGGGGTCGCGGCCGTCGAGGGCCGAGGAGAGCTCCGGGTGCCGCGACGCGGGGACGAGCGGGGCCTCGACGCGGGCCATGCCGAAGGGCACGCCGCCGACCACGGCGGTGGGGCCGCGGTCGCGGAGCTGCGAGGCGAGCTCGGCGTAGCGCTCGGTCCAGGGCGAGCGCGTCCAGCCCTCGCGCCAGGAGACCAGCACCGCCGCGGCGACGAGCGAGAGGAGGACGAGGACGATCCACAGGGCGCGGCGCACGGCGAGGGGGCGGACCGTGCCCCCGCCGAGGGGGCCGCGTCAACGCCGCGGACAACGCGGCGTGTCGTCGATTCACACCGCGGGAGCACTTCTCGCCGCTGCGGGGCGCGCTGTATCGTCCGCGCCCCGCGCGACCGGAGTGGCGCGGCCGAGAGGAGCGATGGCCCCGTGATCGTTGGCGTACCGAAGGAGATCAAGACCCGGGAGTACCGCGTGGGGATGACCCCCGCGGGCGTGCGGCAGCTCGCGTCGCGGGGTCACACGGTGCTGGTCGAGACCCGCGCGGGCGACGGCTCGGGCCTGCGCGACGAGCTCTACGTGCAGGCCGGCGCGCAGATCGTCGCCACCGCGGCGGAGGTCTGGAACCGCGCCGAGATGGTGATGAAGGTGAAGGAGCCCCTGCCCGCGGAGTTCGAGCATTTTCGCCCGGGGCTGGTGGTCTACACCTACCTGCACCTCGCGGCGGAGCCGGTGCTCACGCGCAAGCTCATCGAGAAGAAGGTGCGCGCGGTGGCCTACGAGACCATCCAGCTCCCCGACGGGTCACTGCCCCTCCTGCGGCCGATGAGCGAGGTGGCCGGGCGCATGGCCGTGCAGGCGGGGGCGACCTCGCTGGAGAAGTGGCGCGGCGGAAAGGGCGTGCTCCTCGGGGGCGTGCCGGGCACGCGGAGGGGGCGCGTGGTGATCCTGGGTGGAGGCGTGGTGGGGCGCAACGCGGCGCGCATCGCGGTGGGCATGGGCGCGCAGGTCACCGTGCTCGACGTGAGCGCGCAGACCATGGACTACCTCGAAGACATCTTCGGCGGCGCCATCGAGACGCTCTACTCCAACCCCCAGAACATCGAAGACGCGGTGGTGCGCGCCGACCTGGTGATCGGCGCGGTGCTCGTGCCCGGCGCGGTGGCCCCCCGGCTCATCGACCGCGCGCTCGTCGGGAAGATGGAGAAGGGCTCGGTCATCGTCGACGTCGCCGTCGACCAGGGCGGCTGCATCGAGACCGTGCGCCCGACCAGCCACGACAGCCCCACCTACGAGGTCGACGGGGTGATCCACTACTGCGTGCCGAACATGCCCGGCGCCGTGTCGCACACCTCGACCTTCGCGCTCACGAACACCACCATGCGCTACGCGCTCGCCATCGCCGACAAGGGCGTCGAGGCCGCGGCCAAGGCCGACACGACCCTCGCGCTCGGCATCAACTGCTACGACGGCGCGTGCACCTACCAGGCGGTGGCCGAGGCTCACTCGCTGGAGTACACGCCGCTCTCCCAGGTGATGTGACCGTCACCGCGGCTCGCGCCGCAGCGCGAGCATCAGGTCGGTGACCTTGTCCTGGGTGGGGTGGGGGGCCCCTCCCAGGGCGCGCCGGGTGATCGCCGCGAGCTCGGATGAGCTCCTGCCGCGGTGCGCGACCACCAGCGGCAGGTCTGAGTCTGCGCGCGAGGGGCTCCCGTGCCACGAGCGGTACTCGTGCGCGAAGTAGTACCGCTCCTCGGGGCGCTCGCGGTCGCCGTTGTGCGCGAGGAGGAGCACGTCTCCGGCGCGCTCTCCCAGGGGGCCCACGGCCAGGTCGCGCAGCCGCGGCGCGAGGTCGACGTAGGTGGTGCGCGGGTGCTCGCGGAGGAAGTCCTCGACCGAGGTGGTGCGCCCGCCGCCGAGGTAGACCTCGAAGGGCCGGTCGACCTCGCGCTGCGCCACCGGCTCGCGCACGAGGATCATGTCGAGGGCGCCGCGCAGCGCGGGCGTGCCTTCGCCCTCGTTCGCGCGGTGAAAGGCCTCGGCGGCGGCGAGCACGTCCTCTCGGTAGCGCGGGGGGGCGCCCCAGTCGCAGGGGCGCGACGCGGGGCAGCGCGAGCGGTCGGCGAGGTACACGAAGGCCATCGCGCCCTGGTACGCAAGCACCGCGTCGAAGCGCGCGCCCTGGTCGACGGTGAGCTCGAAGGGACGGAGCGTGAAGCCCGCGGCGCGCAGCACGGCGGGGGGCTCGTCGTCGCCGTCGGTGCCGAGCGAGTGGGTGTCGTCGCCGATCACCGCGGTGTGGCCGTGGTCGGCGACCACCACCACGTAGCGGTGGTCGAGGTGCCCCGCGCGCGAGAGCCGGTCGGCGAAGGCTCCCACGCGCCCGTCGAGCACCTCGCGGAGGTAGCGCTCGATAGCGGGGCGGGGGCCCGTCTCGGCCTCGTGCGCGTAGAGGTCGGCCCCCACGAGGTAGAGGGTGAGCACGTCGGGGGCGCCGTGGGCGGCGACCTCGTCGGTGACGTTCTCGATCACGGACTGGTCGATCTGGGCGTAGGCCGCGTAGCCCTCGCTCGCGCCGGTGGAGTCGCCAATGTGGGCCATGAGCGCCCCGACGAGCACCGAACGGTCCGGGAGCAGGAAGCGGTCGGCGCCCTCGTGCACCTGGCTGAGCGCGACCCAGACCGCCGCGCCGCGCTCGTGCTCGCGCAGGCGCTGGTACACCGTGGGCGCGGAGATCACCCGGTCGAGCAGGGAGTCGCTCTGGGTCTCGAGCGCGTGCGCGTCGCTCTCGACCGAGACGGGTACGGGAGCGACGAAGCGCAGCGACTCGCGGATGAAGAATTCGTTCCCGCTCGCGCCGTGCCGGGCGGGGGTGACGCCCGTGAAGGTGGTCGCCCAGGCCGCGAGGGTCGACGAGGGGAGCGTAGCGGTGAGGGTGTCGTCGAGGTGCGCGTGGGGGAGCGCGCCGCTGTCTCCGAGGCCGCCGAGGAGGCGCGCGAAGCCTGGGAGCTCCCCGCGCCGCAGGAGGTCGTAGAGGACCGCGCGGGGCACGCCGTCGAGGGCGAGCACGAGGAGCCCTGGGTGACGGTTCGTGGCGCGGCGGGCGGAGCCGGGGCGGAGCTCTCGGGCGCCGTTGGACTTGAAGAGGTTGGCGACGCTGCGGGTGACGCGGCCGAGGTCGTCGCAGCCCGCTTGCGAGAGCGAGGCGGCGAGGGCGACGGCGGCGAGGCACCCGCGAGCGCGCGCGGCGTGGGCGGGTCGCTTCATACGGTGGGGCGGCGCCGCGGGGTGTCGCGTGGGCCGTGACGTCGCGGAGGGTGTGATGCTCGGGGCGGCGCCCCTGGGCGCTGGGGCGATGCGCGGGGTCAGTGCCGGCCCGAGGCCGCGCGCACCACCACGGGGTAGATCAGCGGGACCTGCGCGAAGTCGCGGCCGATGACCCGGGTGTGCCCGACGGCGACGCCGGTGACCGCGGCGCGGCCGTCGGCGAGCACCACCACCCGCGCGATCGACTCGTCCTCGGCCCCGAGGATCATGGGAGGGCGCGGGAGGTCGATGGTGACGGTCTCGCCCACGCGCACCTCGACGGCGGCGGGAGCGGGCTGCGCGGGGGGAGCCGGGACGGGCTGCGCGAGGGGAGAGGCCGTGAGGCAGAGGGCGCTCAGGGCGAGCGCGGCGGCGAGGGAGCGTGCGGGGGAGGGGTTCATCGCGGGCCTCCGTGGGGTTGTGGCGCTCGGGCTACCACGGTTGGAGGCGGGGCGCGCGAAAGCTACCCCTCGGCGTGGAGGCCGAGGTCCCACGACTCGTCGCCCTCGCGGAGGGTGTCGACCACCTCGCGCACGCGCTGGAGCACGTCGGGGGGGGCGTCGCTGGGGGCCGCGCGCACCCCGATCTCGACGCGGCCCCGGAGCTCCCACACGCGCACCGCCACCACGCCGTCGACGTCGAGCACCGCCTCTTCGATGCGCCGCGCGCGCGGCGTCGCGGGGGGAGGGACGTCGGACATCGCGGCGCAGCTACCACCGGCCGTCACGGGGGGTCAAGGCGACGCGTCGCGCATGGTTGTGTCCGCGACCCATCTGGGGAATATCCTCCGCCCCGCTCGCCGTTGCCGCGCCTGCACCCTCCCCCCTCTCTGACGTTTGACGGACCTCATGCGAACCACGCTCGCCCTGCCCTGCCTCGCCGCGATCACCCTCTCGCAGCTCGCCTGTGCCACGGGCCGCCTGCCCAACACTGACGTGCCCGACACCGCCGAGAACCGCACGGTGATCGCGTTCTGCGAGCGCTACCGCCACGCGGTCGAGCGCCGCGACGCTCGCGCCCTCCTCGAGATGGCCTCTCGGGACTACTACGAAGACGGCGGCACCCCCACGGGCGAGGACGACTACGGCTACGACGGCCTGGGGCGCCTGCTCACCGCCTGGGCCGACGAGGTGCGCGAGGTCCGCTACGAGATCCGCTACCGCAGGGTGACCGTCTCGTCGGAGAACCCTGACCGGGTGCACGTCGACTACACCTTCACGGGCTCATACACCCTCACCCGACCCCAGAGCCTGCGCACGCCCGCGAGGGAGGGCGCCTCGGGCCTCAGCATCGACCCCGTGCGCGGCAACGCCGAGCACCGCGACGACGAGGTCTGGTACCGCCGCGTCGCCGACAACCGCCTCGAGCTGATCCGCGACGGAGACACCTTCAAGATCGTCGCGGGGATGTGACCGACGCGCGGCGCTGGGCGTTGAAGCGCGACCGAGCGGGGTGATACTTTCCACGGCGCACCGCAGCCGCGAGGCGCCGACCGCTGACCCCACCGCGCCCGCGCGCCGAGGACCCCTTGACCCGACGCGACGACCCATCCACCCGCGCCGCGCCGCAGGCGGCCTCGGAGCTCTCGGGCGTGCGCGTCCCCGACGACGAGCGCCGCGCCCTGGCCAACCGCGCCGAGCAGTTCTCCGCGCCGCCCGCCGACCTCGGCGCGATCACCCTCCAGCTCTCCGACCTCGACGTGCTCCCCGTCGAGATCGCGCGGCGCCACAAGGTCCTGCCCCTCCTCGTGCGCGGCGACGCGGTCTTCCTCGCGATGACCGACCCCAGCGACCGCCAGGCCATCGAGGAGGTCGAGTTCGTCTGCGGCCGCCGCGTCGTGGCCTTCGTCTCCGACGCCGAGCGCCTCGCCGCCCTCGTCGACGCCGCCTACGACGCCCGCGCCCGCGGCGAGGAACTCCTCCCCGCCGAGCGGCCCTCCGTCGCTCCGTCACTCCCCCCGCACCTCTCCGTGCCCCCCGCGCCGCTCCCCCCGTCGACCGGGCGCCAGCGCCAGTCGTCGCAGACCAACCCCGTCGTCACCGCCGCGCCCGCGCGGCCCACCACGCCCCAGGCCCCCCCCGCGCCGCCCACCGTCGCCCCCCC
>JAEYZO010000286.1 GCA_023428035.1 Pseudomonadota bacterium
GCGCTGACGACCCGCGCCACCTTCTCCCCGCCTGGCGCTACGACGCCGCGTCTGGTGCGCGGGCGAGCGATGGTGTATCGCCCCGCGGACCCAACCGGCGGCCCGCGTCGTCGGGAGGTCGCCGCCCCACTCCCTCCCTCATTCGTAGAGGCGCGACGAAGCGATGCACACGATGAAGCTGGTCCTCGAAGACGGCACCACCCTCAGGGGCCGGGCCTTCGGGGCTCCCCGCGAGGTCGCGGGCGAGGTGGTCTTCAACACCGGGATGACCGGCTACGTCGAGACCCTCACCGACCCGAGCTACCGCGGACAGATCCTGGTCACGACCTACCCCCTCCAGGGCAACTACGGCGTGCCCGCGCGCCGCGCCGCGGGGAGCATCGACGGCCCCTTCGAGGCTGACCACGTCCAGGTGCAGGGGCTCATCTGCGTGAGCCACTCCGAGAGGCCCTCGCACCACGCCTCGACCTCGACCCTGGGGGGGTGGCTCCGCGACGAGAACGTGCCCGCGATCGAGGGCGTGGACACCCGCGCGCTCACCCGCAAGCTCCGCGAGCACGGCACGATGAAGGGCTGGCTCCTCCACGACGAGACCGCCGTCGACGAGGGAAAGCGCAGGGCAGACGCCGTCGACATGAAGCGCGTCGCGGAGCTCGTCGCGCCGCGCGCGACCGTCACCTACCCCGGCGGCGACCTCCGGGTGCTCCTCGTCGACGCCGGCTGCAAGGACAACATCGCCCGCTCGCTCCTCCAGCGTGGGGCCACTGTGGTGCGCGTGCCCTTCACCGCAGACCTCGTGGCCGAGGCCGCGAAGTGCGACGGCGTGCTGCTCTCCAACGGCCCCGGCGACCCCAAGGACCTCATGGCCTACGCCGCGCAGGTCCGCTCGCTCATCGACAAGGGCGTGCCCCTCTTCGGGGTGTGCCTCGGCAACCAGGTGCTCGCGCTCGCCGCGGGCGGAGACACCTACAAGCTCCCCTACGGCCACCGCTCGCAGAACCAGCCGGTGCAGGACCTCCTCACCCGCCGCTGCTACGTGACCAGCCAGAACCACGGCTACGCGGTGCGCGACGAGTCCCTCGGCGCCGACTGGGAGCCCTGGTTCGTCAACGTGAACGACGGCACCAACGAGGGCATCCGCGCGCGCCACCGCCCCGCGTCGAGCGTGCAGTTCCACCCCGAGGCGACCCCAGGCCCGACCGACACGGGCTTCCTCTTCGACGACTTCCTGCGCCTCGCGGGCGCGATGAAGCGAGGCCGCTGAGATGTTCGGACAGTACCTCCCCAGCAAGCCCCGCCGGGTGCTCATCCTCGGCTCCGGCGCCCTCAAGATCGGCGAGGCCGGCGAGTTCGACTACTCGGGCTCCCAGGCCCTCAAGGCCATCCGTGAAGAGGGCATCCAGACCGTACTCATCAACCCCAACATCGCGACCATCCAGACCTCCGAGGGGATGGCCGACAAGGTCTATTTCCTCCCTGTCGACCCGAAGTTCGTCGAGGAGGTGATCGTCCGCGAGGAGGTCGACGCGATCACCGTCTCCTTCGGCGGGCAGACCGCGCTCAACTGCGGCGTCGCCCTCGACGACGCCGGGGTCTTCAAGAAGTACGGCGTGCGGGTGCTGGGCACGCCCATCGAGACCGTGCGCGACACCGAGGACCGCCTGCGCTTCAAGCGCCGCCTCGATGAGATCGGGGTGAAGACCGCGCGCTCGGCCGCGTGCAACAGCGCCGACGAGGTGCGCGCCGCGGTGGCCGAGATCGGCCTGCCGGTGATCCTCCGCGGGGCCTACTCCCTCGGAGGGAAGGGCAGCGCGATCTGCGAGACCTCCGAGGAGCTCGACGCGGCCCTCCTGCGCGCCTTCGGCGGCGGCACCGCGCAGGTGCTCGTCGAAGAGTCTCTGCGCGGCTGGAAGGAGGTCGAGTACGAGGTCGTGCGCGACGCGCGCGGCAACTGCATCACCGTCTGCAACATGGAGAACGTCGACCCGCTGGGCATCCACACGGGCGAGTCGATCGTGGTGGCCCCCTCGCAGACCCTCAACGACGAGGAGTACCACCAGCTCCGACGCATCGCGATCGACACGATCCAGCACCTCGGCGTGGTGGGCGAGTGCAACATCCAGTACGCGCTCGACCCGAAGAGCAACGACTACCGGGTGATCGAGGTGAACGCGCGGCTGTCTCGCTCCAGCGCGCTCGCGTCGAAGGCGACGGGCTACCCCCTGGCCTACGTGGCCGCGAAGCTCGCGCTCGGGTACTCGCTGCCCGACCTGCCCAACTCGATCACCCGGCGCACCAGCGCCTTCTTCGAGCCCGCGCTCGACTACATCGTCTGCAAGTTCCCGCGGTGGGACCTGCAGAAGTTCCGCGCGGTGGACCACCGCATCGGCAGCGAGATGAAGAGCGTGGGCGAGGTCATGGCCATCGGCCGCGGCTTCGCCGAGGTGCTCCAGAAGGCCCTGCGCATGATCGAGGTGGGCGTCGACGGCCTCGACCCCGAGGGCTGGCGCGGCGACGACCTCAAGCGCGAGCTCCGCAACCCCTCGCCGCAGCGCATCCTCGCCGTCGCCAGGGCCCTCCAGGACGGGATGTCCGTCGACGAGGTGCACGGCCTCACGGGCATCGACCGGTGGTTCCTCTTCAAGATCGACGAGGCCGTGAAGGCTCGGCGCTGGCTCTCGGACCGGAACGCCGAGCTCGGCGCGAAGGAGCTCACCGACGCCAAGAAGCTCGGCTACAGCGACAAGGCCATCGCGAGGCTCCGCGGCGTCGGTGAAGAAGACGTCCGGCGCCTGCGCAAGCAGCACGGCGTGCGCGCGCGGGTGTGCCAGATCGACACCCTCGCCGCGGAGTACCCCGCGGAGACCAACTACCTCTACCTGAGCTACCACGGCGACGCCGACGACGTGTCGCCGGGCTGGCGCAAGAAGGTGCTGGTGCTCGGCTCGGGCTGCTACCGCATCGGGTCGAGCGTCGAGTTCGACTGGTGCTGCGTGAACACGGTGCGCGCGGCGCAGGAGCTCGGCTACGAGACGATCCTCCTAAACTACAACCCCGAGACGGTCTCTACCGACTACGACGTCTGCGACAAGCTGGTCTTCGACGAGATCTCGCTCGAGACGGTGCTCGACCTCTACGAGCGCGAGCAGCCCTACGGGGTCGTGGTCTCGATGGGCGGCCAGGTGCCGAACAACCTCGCGATCAAGCTGCACCGCAACGGCGTGCGCATCCTCGGCACCTCCCCCGAGTCGATCGACCGCGCCGAGGACCGGGCGAAGTTCTCGGACCTCCTCGACCAGCTCGCCATCGACCAGCCGAAGTGGACGAGCACCACCAACGTCAACGAGGACAACCTCCACCACATCGCCGACGAGCTCGGCGGCTTCCCGCTGCTGGTGAGGCCCTCGTACGTGCTCTCGGGCGCGGCGATGACCGTGGCCCACGAGCAGCACCACCTGTCGAACTACCTCACCCGCGCGGCCAGCGTGTCGCCGGAGCACCCGGTGGTGATCTCGAAGTTCGAGACCAACGCCAAGGAGATCGAGGTCGACGCCGTGGCCGACCGCGGCGAGGTGGTGCTCTGGGCCATCAGCGAGCACGTCGAGAACGCGGGCGTGCACTCCGGCGACGCGACGCTCGTGCTGCCGCCGCAGAAGCTCTACCTGGAGACCATGCGCCGGGTGAAGCGCATCTCCCGCGACATCGCGAGGGCCCTGCAGATCACCGGGCCCTTCAACATCCAGTTCCTCGCCGTCGAGAACGTGGTGAAGGTGATCGAGTGCAACCTGCGCGCGTCGCGCTCGTTCCCCTTCGTGTCGAAGGTGACGGGGGTGAACTTCATCCGCGAGGCCGCGCGCCGGATGCTCGGCGTCGCCGCCCCGATCGAGTGCGACGCGGTGGAGCTCGACTACGTCGCCGTGAAGGCCGCGCAGTTCTCGTTCTCGCGCCTCGCGGGCGCCGACCCCACGCTCGGCGTCGAGATGGCCTCGACGGGGGAGGTGGGCTGCCTCGGAGACGACCTGCACGAGGCGCTCTTGAAGGCGCTCCTCGCGACGGGCTTCAAGGTCCCGCAGAGGGGCGTGCTGCTCTCGCTCGGCCCGGTGGCGGACAAGTACCGCTTCGAGCGCGAGGTGAAGGCGCTCGCCGCGCGGGGCCTGAAGATCTACGCGACCCCGGGCACCGCCGACGTGCTCCGCGAGCAGGGCATCGAGGTGGTGACCGCCTTCAAGGACAGCGACGCGCAGGAGCCGAGCGCCGTGGGCCTCATCGGGCGAGGAGAGATCGACCTCGTCATCAACATCCCGCGCTCCTACGACACCGAGGGGCGGCCCGACGGCTACCGCATCCGCCGCCGCGCGGTGGACCTCGGCGTGCCGCTGCTCACCAACCTCCAGCTCGCGCGCGCCGCGGTCGAGGCCCTGCTCAAGTACCGCGTCGAGGACCTCAAGGCCCTGCCCTGGGACGCCTACCTCGCCCGCAACGCCGCGGCGCGCTGACCGTCACTCCGTCGCGCGGTGCGCCGCCAGCAGCTCGTGCCAGCTCGCGTCGCCCTGCGGCAGCGCGTCGATGAAGGCCCGCGCCTGACGCACGCTCTCCTCCGAGGCCACCTCGCTGTCGCAGGCGATGGCCACGATCGAGAGCGTGTGCGCGAGCGCCGCCACCCCGTCGAGGGTGCGCGCGGTGTCGGCGTCGGGCGCCGCGTCGCGGAGGGTCATCAGAACCATCGACGCGTGCCACAGCGCTCGCCGCGGCTGCAGCCGCGAGTGCGAGGCGAGCTCCACCGCGCTCATCGCCGCGCCCACCTTCAGCTTCAGCTCCGACCAGCGCGAGCCCTGCTCGTCGAAGACCGACGCGAGCACGCCCTCCAGGTGACGCAGCACCACCGGCGCCAGCGCCGTGAAGCGCTGCACCTCCTGACGCGAGAGACGATCCATGCGCCGACCCTACAGCGACCCCACCCGGGGGGCCACGGCCGCGTGACGGCGAATGTCACACATGACGTACCCTGTCTCGCGAAAGCTTGTGCGATCCCGCGGCCGGGGCGATGTTTCGTGACGCCTCGATCACACGGAGTCACCGCCATGCACCAGCCCCTCACGACCACCTCGCAAGCCCTCTCCCTCGACGCGCTCCTCGACCACGCCGAGGCGGTGATGAACGCCGACCTGGCCTCGACGCGCTTCGAGTCGTCGCTGCGCGCGCTCGCCCTCGCGGGCGTCGACGGGATGGCGCTCCTGCGTCGGTGCCTGCTCCAGAGCCGCGGCGCCGTGCGGGCGCAGCGGGTGAGCGGCGCGCTCCTCGACGCGGCCTTCGAGGTGAGCCGGCGCGACCCCGAGGGCGCGGCCTTCTCGTTCCAGCTCGCGCTGTCGTCGCTGCGGGCGAGGGGGCTCGACGGCGCGCCGGCGCCCGCAGCCTCCGCGGCCTGAGCGGGGTACCCTCGCGGCGTGCGGAGGGTCGCCACGACGTCGGTGTTGCTGTGTTCGCTCGCCGCGTCGGCCGACGCTCAGCCGCTCGCGGCGCCGCCGTGGCAGCGACCCGGTGGCTCGCGCTCGTGGCTCGTGCCCTCGCTGCACGCGGTGGGTTTGCTCACGGCGCAGCGGGTGGGCGCGATGCTCCTGTGGCCCCACGCGTTCTCCCTCGAAGACGGTGAGCGCAACGAGCGCCGCTTCGTCGAGGGGTGGACGCTCCCGCCCCGCGTCGACCCGCGCCGCAACTTCTTCAGGTGGGACGGCGACGCGTGGGCGATCAACTTCGCGGGTCACGGGCTCATGGGGAGCGAGATCTACCTCCGCGCGCGGCAGTGCGGTCAGGGCGTGCTCCCGTCGATCCTCTTCACGGCCGCGGCCTCGGCGGTGTGGGAGTACGGCGTCGAGGTCTTCGCCGCGCGCCCCTCGGTCAACGACCTGATCTGGACCCCCCTCGGCGGGGCCTTCTTCGGCGAGGTGCGGCTCGCGCTGTGGTCGCTGTCGGGGCGGCTCCCTCGGGCCGCGGCGACGGTGCTCCGGGTCGTGGTCGACCCCTTCGGCGAGGTCGAGCGCGCCCTCGGGGCGCCCTGTTGAGGGCGCGAAAATGTGATCGGGGGGCCCTTTTGCCGCACGGCTCCTGGTGGCATCCTCGCGGCGTCGCTGAGGGACGACGCGACGCGCGCCGTCTTACGTCGACGAGGAGGACTCCGATGAAGCGTGGATTGCTTGCCCTGGCCCTGACCGTCGTCTCGTCGCTGAGCCTGGGCGCCTGCGTGGTGCGCTCTCGCTACCCGGGCTACTACGGCGCGCAGCCGGTCTACTACCAGCAGCCCCGCGCGGTCTATGTTCGGCCGCGCCCGGTGTACGTGCAGCCGCAGCCGGTCTACGTGCAGACCGCGCCGGTGTACGCCGCGCCTCCGCCCGTCTCGGCCACGGTCGTCGTCGGCCAGTAGCGCCGGCCGCCTCGTCGACGCCGTCTTCACGATCGCCGGAGTCCTCCCGGTGAAGTCCTCCTGGTCTCGACGTATCCTCACGCTGGGACTCTTTGCCGCGCAGACCCGCTGGGTGGCATGATCCCTGGCCGGGTCGTGGATCGGGTCGTCGGTGGCGGCGGCGTTGGTCGCGGCGCACGAGAGGAGGAGAAGCGATGACGAGAGGATTGTTGGCCTTGGCCCTCGCGGTGGTGTCTTCGGTGAGCCTGGGTGCCTGCGTCGTGCGGGCGAGGCCGAGGCCGGTCTACTACCAGGCGCAGCCGGTCTACTACCAGCGCGGTTACGTGCGGCAGCGGCCGGTGTACGTCCGCCCTCGGGCCGTGTACGTCGCGCCTCCTCCGGTAGGCGGCACGGTGTACGTCCGCGGTCGCTGACGGCCGCGGTCTCTCGCGCCGCCGGGCGGTGTACCGTCGCCCGCGTGCGGCTCGTCCTCTTCCACACCGGCGGCACCTTGATGATGCGCGGGGGCGATCCCTCGCCCCTGGTGCCTGAGGTCTACTCCGCGGACCTCCTCGCCGAGCTCCCCGTGCTCGCGCGCATCGCCGACATCGAGGTGCGGATCCTCTTCAACCTCGACTCCGCCGACATGCAGCCCCACCACTGGGTCGAGCTCGCCGCGGCGGTGTACGGCGCCCTCCAGGAGCTCGACGACGAAGGCGCCCGCCGCTTCGACGGCGTGGTGGTGGTGCACGGCACCGACACCATGGCCTACACCTCGAGCGCGCTCGCGTTCCTCCTGCCGGGGCTCGACCGGCCCGTGGTGATGACCGGCGCGATGCGACCGCTGGGCGAGGTGCGGACCGACGCGCGCGCCAACCTCGTCGACGCGTGCCACCTCGCGACGCTGCCCGTGCCCGAGGTGGGCGTCGCGTTCAACTCCAGGCTCTTTCGCGGGTGCCGCGCCAAGAAGCTCGACGCCTGGGGGATGGACGCCTTCGGGTCGCCGGGCGTCCCTCCGCTGGTCACGCTGGGGGTCGGCTACGAGCTCGGCCCGCACGTGCTCGCGCCGCGCGAGCCGAGGGACTTCGACGAGCGCATCGAGAGCCGCGTGCTCGCGGTGCGGGTGTTTCCTGGGCTCGACCCCGCGCTGCTCCACGGCGCGCTGCGCACCGGGGTGAGGGGCCTGGTGCTCGAGGCCTTCGGCGCGGGGAACGTGCCCCACCTGGAGAAGTCGCTCGTGCCCGTGGTCGAAGACGCGACGGGGCGGGACATCCCCGTGGCCGTGGTGAGCCAGTGCACCCGCGGCGTGGTGGAGCTCGGTCGCTACGAGGGCGGCGCGCTGGCCGCGAGGGCCGGGGCGTTCGGCGCGGGGCAGATGACCACCCAGGCCACCCTCGCGAAGCTCATGGTGGCGCTCGGGCGCGCGAAGGAGGGCGACAGGGTGAACGCCGCGCGCGGGGCCTTCAGCGAGCGATGGGCGGGCGAGTGGTGACCCGGGCGCTGTGTGTCGCGCTCCTCGCGCTGATCGTGGGGTGCGGGCCGAAGGAGCGCACGGGCCTCGATCGCGTGCGCGCGACGGGCGTGCTCCGTTGGGGCGGAGACGTGCAGGGCGGCGAGCCCTACGTGTGGCAGGACGCCGAGCACGGCGACCGGCTGGTGGGCTTCGAGGTCGACCTCGCCAACGCCATCGCGCGGGAGATGGGGGTGCGCGCGCAGTTCGTACAGAACGACTGGAGCAACCTCGTCCCGTCGCTGGAGCGAGGGGCCTTCGACGTCGCGATGAACGGCCTCGAGGTCACCCCCGCCCGCGCCGCTCGCGTGCGCTTCACTCGGCCCTACTACGTCTTCGGCGCGCGGTTGATGGCCCGCCGCGACGACCGCTCGATCACCCCGAACCTCAGCTCGCTCCGAGGGCGCCGCGTCGGCACCCTCGCCAACAGCTTCAGCTTCGACCTCGTGAGAGACGTGGCCGACGTGCGCCCCTACGAGGGCGTCGAGGAGCCCTACATCGACCTGGAGCAGGGCCGCACCGACGCCGTCCTCCTCGACGACATCATCGCGGCCCGCTACGGCGAGACGAAGCCCGCCCTGCGCGTCGTGGGCGACCTCGCCGACGGCTACTACTCCATCGCCGTACGCCGGGAAGACCGCGCGCTGCACGACGCCGTCGACGCCGCCCTGGCGCGGGTGGTCGCGAGCGGCGAGCTCGAGCGCATCCTCCGCGGCGCGAACCTCTGGAACGCGCGGCAGGCCCCCGTCTCTCGGTGGAGCGACGACGACCAGCGCCGGATGCTCGGCCAGGTGGGGGTCGATCGCGGGCTCTCCCGCGGCCACGTCGGCCTCTTCGCGCGCGCGGCGTGGCGCACCCTCTGGATCTCCTCCCTCGCGATGATGGTCGCGATGGCCCTCGGGATGCTGCTCGCGGTCGCGCGGATGTACGGCCCGGCGCTGCCCCGTCGCCTCGCCGACGCCTTCGTGGAGATCTACCGGGGCACGCCGGTGCTGCTCCAGCTCTTCGTGCTCTATTACGGCCTCGCGCCGGTGCTGAAGCTCAGCGCGCCGGTCACCGCGGTCGTAGGGCTCGGGATGAACTACGCGGCCTACGAGGCCGAGGTGTACCGCGCGGGCATCCAGGCCGTGCCGAAGGGACAGATGGAGGCCGCCCTCTCGCTCGGGATGTCTACCCCGCTCGCGCTCCGCAGGGTGGTGCTGCCGCAGGCCTTCCGCGCGGCGCTCCCCTCGGTCACCAACGACTTCATCGCGCTCTTGAAGGACAGCTCCCTCGTGTCGGTCATCTCGGTCGTGGAGCTCACCAAGCAGATGTCGATCACCGCCGTCGACACCCGGAGCTGGCTGGTGCCCGGGGCCATCTGCGCGGCGATGTACTTCGCGATGAGCTACCCCCTCTCCATCCTCGCGCGACGGCTCGAGGCGAGGCTCGCCCGCTCATGATCGAGGTCGACACGCTCCGCAAGCGCTTCGGCGAGCGGGAGGTCCTCGCGGGCGTGACCGCGCGCTTCGAGCGGGGGCAGGTCGTCGCCCTCGTGGGCCCGAGCGGCGGGGGCAAGAGCACGCTCCTGCGCTGCCTCAACGGGCTCGAAGGCTTCGACGCCGGGTCGGTCACCGTGGGCGACCAGCGCCTCGGCCCCGGGGGAGAGCGGGCGAACAAGCGCGCGCTCGCGGTCGTGCGTCGCCGCGTCGGGATGGTCTTTCAGCAGTGGAACCTCTTCGCCCACCGCACCGCCCTCGGCAACGTGATCGAGGCCCCGGTGCACGTGAAGGGCGAGGCCGTCGCGAAGGCCACCGAGCGCGCCCGGGCCCTCCTCGCGCGGGTGGGCCTGATCCACCGCGAGGGGGCCTACCCCCACGAGCTCTCGGGCGGCGAGCAGCAGCGCGTCGCGATCGCCCGCGCCCTCGCGATGGAGCCCGAGGCGCTGCTCCTCGACGAGCCCACCAGCGCCCTCGACCCCGAGCGCGTGGGCGAGGTCCTCGACGTGCTGCGCGGCCTCGCGGAGGACGGCCTCACCATGCTCGTGGTCACCCACGAGATGCGCTTCGCGCGCGACGTCGCCCACCGGATGCTCGTGCTCCACGGGGGCCAAATCATCGAAGACGGGCCGCCCTACCGCGTGCTCGACGACCCCCAGCACGAGCGCACGCGGGCCTTCCTCGGCCGCGAGCGCGACTGACGACCTCGACGTCGCGAAGCCCCCGTCGTGTCAGCGCCGCGCGAGCGCCTCGATCAGCCCCGCCGGGGGCGCCGCGGGCGGCTCCCCGAGGGCGCGGCGCGCGGCCTCGACG
>JAEYZO010000300.1 GCA_023428035.1 Pseudomonadota bacterium
CGCACCACCTCGCGGTTGCGCCAGTCGCGAGCCTCGCGGGTCACCATCGACGACACCGAGGCGTTGACCTCGTAGACCTCGGGGCGGTTCGCGACGCGCAGCGCGGTGCCGCCGCCGAGGCCGTTGCCCACGATCACGTTGAGGAGCTCGCCCCCGCCGGCCTTGAGCGTGACCCGCGTGCCGTGCCCGTCGTCGACCCCGAAGGCCTCGTACGACGAGGTCTGCCGCCCCGCGACGCGGCTCACCCGCATCTCGGCGAAGCGCTCCACGAGGTCCTCGAGGGCGCGCGCCTCGGTGGGGCCCTGCCCGGGCCGCACCATGCGCCACGCGCCGCCCTGCTTCTCGAACTCCATCGTGCGCTGGTCCTCAGGGCCCGTCGGGCGCGTGAGGATCACCCGGTCGACGCGGCCGGCCTCGAAGGTCGTCCACGGCGTCGTGGTCGCGGTAGAGCTCGTCTCGGCCGGGGCCGGTCGGTAGACGTAGGCCGTCGCGCCGATGAGCCCGACGAGCACGACCAGCCCGATCGTGATGCCCTTGCTGTTCATGGGTCTCTCTGCGTCTCTCGTGAGTGGGAGGGGTGTGCGAGCTGCGGGGAGGTCAGAGCGTGGTCGAGCGCCGGGCCGACGCGCGGGCGCGGAGGATGAACACCCCCAGGAGCCCCACGAGCAGCGGCAGGCCGACGATGCTGCCCCACTTGAAGATCTGCTTCTTCACCTCGGTGACCTCGCCGAGCGGCGGGTCGGCGATGTTCTTCGCGCGCACCGCGAGGAGGTCGGTGTCCTGGCTCAGCCAGTCGAAGACGTTCTCCAGCAGCCGGATGTTGACCGGCACGCCGCCCTGCACCGGCGCGAGCGCGCGGAGCTGCTCGATGTTGAAGAGCTTGCCCGAGCCCACCACCAGGAGCCGCGCGGGGTGCGCGCTCGTGGCGTGCGCCGGGGTGGTGTCCGCCGCCGGGGCCGCGCCCGCGTCTCCCTGCGCCGCGGGGGCGGGGGCGGTGAACGCGCTGCGGAGCTGACCCTCGAGGGCCACCTCGACGAGGTAGCTCCCCGTCGAGGCGCCGCGGAAGAGGGTCCCCCGGCGCTGCCAGACGGCCTCGGCGTCGAGCTCGCGGTCGAAGTTGTCGCGCACCGTGGTCGAGCGCGAGCTGGTGCGGCCGACCTCGGTGAGCCGCGTGCCGTTCTCCGTCGCCCGCCCGCGGTTGATCGTGAGCGACGAGGTGTACGGGAGGTTGATCGCGCGGAGGCGGAAGACCGCGTAGTGCGAGGTGTCGATGCCCGGGCCGTCGTCGCCGCGCCGCGCGATGAGCGTGGGGTAGGTGAACAGCGGCACCCGGATGGGGGTGTCTTCGATCTGCTGCACGGTGTCGGAGCCCTGCGCGTCGAGCACGATGTCAGGGTTGATGGTGACGCCGTAGCCGCTGAGCAGGTTGTTCAGCCCGTGCGAGGCCGCCGAGCCCGAGGGCCGGATGTCGGTGCCCGTGACGTTCACGCCTGCGGCGAAGACGGCCACGGATCCGCCGCGCATGAGGTAGCTGTTGATCTGCCGGAGCTCGGGCTCGGTGATGGCCTGGCTCGGGTTCATGATGACCAGGCCCTTGATGTCCGCGGGCACGGTCTCGGCGCCGGAGCGCAGGTCGACGGTGCGGGTGGAGTAGGGCAGGTGCTCCTCGGAGAGGAAGCGCGAGAGGTACGGCATCGCCGTGTCCGGCGCGGGCTCGCCGTGGCCCGTGAGGAAGCCGATGACCCGCTCGCCCTCGACCATCTTCTTGATGATCGAGGTGAGCTCGTACTCCATGCCCTCGGCGAGCTGCAGGCGCACGAAGGGGAGGCGCTCGGTCTTGTCGCGGTAGGCGAAGGTCACGCAGCGGTAGACCTGCGCGGCCTGGGCCTGCTGCTGGGCCTGGTCGACGACCTGGATGGGGCGCCGCGAGCAGCCGGCGTTGTCGGCGTCGCGCTGGCGGTCCTGGTTGTCGTTGGGCACGCGCACCCAGCGGAGCTGCACGCGGCCGTTGCCCGCGGAGACGTAGTCCTCCAGGCGCTCGCGCAGGAGGCGCTCGTCCTCGTTGGCGGGGGCGGGCTGGTCGGGGGTCCAGTAGACCGAGACGGTGAGGTCGTCCTGGAGACGTCCCAGCGTGCTGCGCGTGCCGCGAGAGAGGGTGTAGAGCTCGTTGTGGGTGAGGTCGACGCGCGCGCCCGTGAGCGCCCGCGCGGCCAGAGCGTTCAGGGTGATCGCGATGCCTAGGACGATGAAGACGAAGGCGAGGGTCTCTACGCGGACCCGGCTACGGCGTTCCATTTCAGCTCCACCTCCGGCTGTCGAGCGAGCGGGCGGTCGCCAGGAGGGTCACGAAGATCACGCTGACGAAGTAGAGGATGTTTCGCAGGTCGATGACCCCGCGCGACAGCAGCGTGTAGTGGTAGTCGGGGCAGATGTACTCGAGGATCGGCGCGGCCTGACCGAAGAAGATCAGGGCCTTGTTCAGGAGGAACAAGAGCGCCGAGATGATGAACGCGCCGAAGAAGGCCGTGATCTGGTCCTTCGTGTACGACGACACCATCACGCCGAAGGAGACGTAGGCGCCGCCCGCGAGGAGCAGGCCCAGGTAGCCGCCCCACACGGGCCCCGCGTCGAGCTGGCCCATGCGCGACACCGCCAGCGGGTACGAGAGCGTCGCGACCAGGCAGATCGCGAGCAGGCCCATCGCGCCGAGGAACTTCCCGACGATCACCTCCCAGTCGCGCACGGGCTGGGTGATGAGCATCTCGAGGGTGCCGGTGCGGCTCTCCTCGGCGAAGGTGCGCATCGCGATGGCCGGCGCGATCAGGGGCATCAGCCACGCGATGCTGTTGAACAGCGGCTGCAAGCTCGCCCGCCCGATCACGAGGAACGCGAAGGGGTAGAACATCAGGAAGCCCACCAGCAGCAGGAACATCCCGATCACGATGTAGCCGAGGGGCGATGCGAAGTACGAGATGAACTCCCGCTTCGCGATCACGAAGGTGTTGTGCACCGGCGACCCGATGGAGCCCGCGCTCACCTTCGGCCGCGGCGCCGCGGGCTTCTCTTCAGCCTTCTTCGTCTCAGCCTTCTTCGTCTCGGCCTTCGCCTCGGGCTCGTCGGCCTTCGCGGTGGAGGTCTCCGCGGCCGCGGGGGCGTCGACCTCGGCGGTCGGGGCGGCCTTCACCGCCTCGTCGTCGGCGGCGCCGGAGTGCTCCGGCTTCGTCGTCTCGTCAGCCATCTGTCACTCCTTGCCCTTCGCTGAAGCCTTGCCCGCCGCGCGGCGCGGCTCGTCGCCCACCGTGAGCTGGCGGAACACCTCGTCGAGCTGCACCGCCTCGCGGCGGAGCTCGACCAGGTTCCACCCGCGGTCGACGGCCATGCGGAAGAAGTCCTTGCGGTGGTCGGCGCCGCCCTGGTGGCTGAGCTCCACCATGTGGGCCTTGTCTCCGCCCTCGATGGCCTTGGCCGTCGCGCCGGGCACCACCGCGCGCACCGCGTCGAGCACCTCGTCGCGGCTCGGCGCGGGCCGCGCGCTGCCGTTGCTGCGCATCCCCTCTCGGTCGTCGACGCCCACCACGTAGCGCACGCGGCCGCTGCGAGAGGCCAGCTCGTCGGGCGCGCCGTCGGCGACGATCTTGCCCTTGTTGATGATCAGCACCCGGCCGCACGCGGCCTTCACCTCGGCGAGCTTGTGCGTCGAGAGCATCACCGTGCGCGTCTTGCCGATGCGCTTGATGTACTCGATCACCTCGGCGCTCTCGTTCGGGTCGAGGTCCGCCGTGGGCTCGTCGAGGATCAGGATCTTCGGGTCGTGGATGAGCGCCTGGGCGAGGCCGACGCGCTGGCGGTAGCCGTAGGAGAGCTGCCCGATGGTCTTCGAGAGCTCGTCCTTCAGGCCGCAGACCTCGACCACCTCGCGGATCTTCTCGCGCTGCTTGTCCTTCGGGATGGCCCGCAGGTCGGCGATGAACTGCAGGTACTCCACCACGCCCATCTCGGTGTAGAGCGCCGCGCGCTGCGGGAGGTACCCGAGCACCGAGCGCACCGCGAGGGGCTCGTCGAAGACGTCGAAGCCCGCCACCGTCGCCGCGCCCTCGCTCGGCGAGATGAAGCAGGTCAGGATCTTCATCGTGGTGGTCTTGCCGGCGCCGTTCGGCCCGAGGAAGCCCACCACCTCCCCCTCGCGGATCTCGAAGCTCAAGCGATCGACGGCGCGCTGGACCCCGTACACCTTCGACAGGTCCCGCGCCTCGATCATCACGTCCTTCAAAGCCATCGCCCTCGCCCTTCGCTGGTTGGCGCCGCCGAACGGCGCCGCTGCGCGCGACCGCGCGGCGCCTGAGGCCTACGCTCTTGGGGCCCCGGCGGCGGGCGCGCATCCTAGTCAGGGAGTTCCGGGTGTCAACGACGCTGGCGAAGCCCGTAAACGCCCGTCTCGCGCGCGGCAACCGGGCGCTCCCCGCGGGTATTCCCGCCCGACTCCGTGCATCCTCGCGCCGTGTTCACCCACCGCCGCCCCGTGCGCTTCCAAGACGTCGACGTCGCGCGCATCGTCTTCTTCGCGCGCTACCTCGACTACTGCCACGACGCCGTCGAGGCCCTCTTCGCCGCGCTCCCCGGCGGATACCCCTCGCTCACGATGGAGCGCGACGTGGGCGTCCCCACGGTGCGCCTCGAGGTCGAGTACCGCTCCCCGCTGCGCTACGGCGACGTGGCCGTGATCGAGCTCGCGGCCCTGCGCGTGGGCGGGCGCTCGTTCACCCTGCGCCACACGATCCGCCGCGGCGACGACGGCCCGGTCTGCGCGACGGTCACGCACACCATGGTCACCGCGCGGCTGAGCGAGCTGGGCTCCGTCGACATCCCCGACGACGTCCGCGCCGTTCTCGCCGCGCACCTCGTCAGCGACGGAGCTGCTTGATCATCCTGAGGCGCACGGTCTGGTAGCCCATCTCCTCGTAGAGCTTGCGGGCCACGACGTTGTCGGCGTCGACGCGCAGGCCCACCGAGGTGATGCCCCGGGCGCGGGCCTCCTCCTCGGCGCGCTCCATCAACAAGCGGCCGAAGCCCCGAGAGCGGCAGCGCTGCACCACCGCGACGGAGTTCACCCACAGCCACACGACGCCCGTGCGGACGTCTTCGCTCTCGGTGAGCCAGAGGTGCCCGCCGTAGCTGCCGTCGTCGTCCTCGACCACGAAGAGGGCCGAGGCCTCGGCGACGGGCCCCTCGGGGCCCCAGCTCCAGCGCTCCCTCAAGCGCGCGGGCCAGCGCCGCCGGAAGATCTCCCGCTCCTCCTCGGGCGCGTGTCGCAGGGTCTGTAGCCCGACCTCGACGTCGAGGGCCACGAACGCGTCCCAGTCCCCCTCGTGGTAGCGGCGCACCCGCGGCATCGCCCGCCATGGTCCGCGGGGTCACGATCACGCGTCAAGCGCCGCGCGCACGCGCGGCGGCGAAGTCACCGGGAGAGCGCCGCGTGTTCTACACTGCCCGGCGTCTCCGCGATGTCGTCCCTCCTCCGCCGCTGCGCGCCCGGGTTGTGCCTCCTCGCCCTCGTCGCCGCGCTGCCCGCCCTCGCGCAGCCCCGTCGCCGCCGCCCCCACCGCGGCCCCTCCCCTGCGACCGCCGACGCGGGGCACGCGG
>JAEYZO010000360.1 GCA_023428035.1 Pseudomonadota bacterium
GAGAACGGGCCTCGTAGCGGTCGAGAACCTGCTGCACGAACGGAGAGAGCGTCGGGATCGGCTGCATCGCAGCGCGAACGCTACCCCCTCAGGAGCTCCGCTCCGAGCACACGTTGACAGGGATGGATGTACCCGCCAAGCTCTCGGAGCTGATAGCAGCGATGCTTTCGCGCGATCCGCTGGCCCGCCCCGATGCGATCGCGGTGGCCCACGAGCTGCCGCTGACCCTGGACCTGACTGACTGGAAGGAGCTCGCACTCTCGGGCCATCGTGCCTACGACGACACCGACATCCCTCGCGCGCTGGAAACCTACGAGAAGGCTGTGTTCCTTGCGCCACGGAGCGCGCGGTCTGGCGACGACTACGTCACGATGCTCGGACGGTTCCTGGAGGTCGTCGGACTGGCGGAGAGCACCGCGAAGGTGACGCTTCTTCCGCAGCTCGCTCAGCTGGTGACGGACCTGACGTTGAACGGTCCCGGGCGCGACGTGGAGACCGGAGGCGCCGCCCTGAAGGCCCTGGTGGAGCAGGCCATCCAGCTCGGTGCCCCGGATGACCCGACGAAGGCGGCGCGGCGCGAGGTGATCGGTGTGATCGCCTCCCTGCTCCTCGACCATGCGCCCCGTGCGGCGACGGTGCTGACCGTTCAAGAGTTCCTGGGCAAGATCCACGATCCGGTCTGCTGGGAGAGGCGAGCGGACCTCTACCTGGTCGCCTCGCGATTGGTGGCTGCAGGGCTCATGGCGTCACAGCCCGTCGTGACGGCCTGCATCTCGGCGAGTCGGATCGCACGCATGGCGGGCGAGGACATCGCGCAATCTCAGAACTGGCTCCGTCGCGCCGCGCGACTGGGCGCGGGAAGAAGCCAGTCGTATCTCGACGAACTGCAGGCTGTTGAGGGACAGATCCACAAGACCGCGACCCCGGTCCGACTGCCCGCCGACGCGGAAGTCCAAGCATCGGCGGACGATGTCGTGGGGGACGATGAGAAAGGACACCTCCAAGTCAAAAGGATTCGCGACTGGGCGAGACGCCTGCTGGATCTCTACCGTTGGGTCGAAGCCGTGAAGCGGGTCCGGAAGGACCCTGGACTGCCCCCACACAGCACTCGGCTTCTGGACCTTCAGAACCTCTCGCAGCACGTGACGGCCGTGAAGAGCATCGAGCAGGTCCGGATCATTCCGGCCGTGCTGGACGGTGGTCACAGTCTCCCGCAGGGGTGTTCCCTGCGCATCAACATCATCCTACCGAAGGGCACGACGGAAGCGCAGAGAGCGGCCGCCATGGACGCACTGAGAGCCGACAAGTCTCTCTTTCCGTAGCTCTTCGTCAAGCCAAGACACAACGTTTGTCGCCGCATCGCCACACGGAAGGGTTCAGGCTCTTTGGAGTGCCGCCAGTATCGAGGAGAAATGGGAAGGGTATGACGAACCAGCAGTATTCCTACGCAGACTTCCGCAGCGTCTCGGAGTTGCTCGGCGACGCGCTTCGGCGCATGGCTTCTGTCTGGGACGAGGTCGGACCTGGCGTCGGTGGGGACGACGGCGTGTCGCGCGGGGACAAGCTGCGCAGGATGGCGGACCACCTACTGTGCGACGAGTTCAACCTCATGGTCGTGGGCGAGTTCAAGCGCGGCAAGAGCACGCTCATCAACGCGATGTTAGGCAAGCAGCTCCTGCCCGCGAAGGTTGCGCCCTGCACCGCGGTGATCACCAAGGTCCACTATGGCGAGCGCGAGGTCGCGAGGCTCTACTATCAGGACCCGCAGCGACCTCCCAAGGAGGTCCCCGCCGCCGAGCTGCGGAACTACGTGGTGATCGACGACGACCGCACGGAGCGCGGCGCTGTGCGCAGCGCGGAGTACTCCCGCATGGAGGTGGACGCGCAGCTCGCCCTCTGCCGGAATGGCGTCACCCTTACGGACTCCCCCGGGCTCAACGAGCACGAGACCCGCACCGACGTCTCGCTGCGCTTCCTCACCGAGGCCGACGCGCTGTTGCTCGTGCTGAACTGCGAGCAGGCGCTCAGCAGCACCGAGCAGAGCTTCGTCGCCGACACCCTCGCACAGCACGGTCATGACTCGCGCAACGTCTTCGTGGTCTGGAACCGCTACGAGGCCGTCCGCGATAGCGAGGAGGACGACCGCGATATCCGCGAGCGCTCCCGTAGGTTCCTGGAGCCCGCGGTCGGCGGCGGATCGAGGGTGTTCTACGTGTCGGCGCTCGAGGCGCTGAGGGGGCGGCACAGCAACAACCCCGCGCTCGTCGAGCGGTCGGGGCTCCCCACCTTCGAGCGCGCGCTCGAGTCGTTCCTCACCTCGGAGCGCGGTGCCCTGAAGCTGCGGAACCCCCTCAACGCCGCCGCCGGGGCACTCCGCGAGCTGGGCCCCGCGATCGAACGCCGCAGCCTCCTCCTGCAGGCGGACGTCGCCCCGCTCCAGCAGCGGTACGACGCAGCGCGCCCGCGCCTCGAGAAGCTTGCACGGAACCGGGAGAAGATTCGTCGCAGGATCGAGCGAACCCGGGACGACCTCGCCGACCGCCTCGTCGAGAGCTACCGCGGCTTCCTAGCCGGGCTCGGTCCCGCCCTGGAAGCCGCCGTCGAGAAGGAGGACGTCGGCTTCTGGGACATTCTCTGGAGCAAGCAGGAAATCGGCGAGCGCCTCCAGTCGACGCTCTCCGACGCGTTTGGCGAGCTCCTCCAGGGGTGGAGCAAGGCGACCGTGTCGCCTATCGTCGAGCGCACCGTGCTCGGCCTCGAGGACTATCTGCAAGAGGGCGTGGCGGAGTACGTTCGTGAATTGGAGGGCCTCCGTGACGCGATCGTCGGCGGTGTGCCGTCCGTCAAGGTGCAAGAGGCCGATGAGAGCATCTTCGGCCGTGTGCTCGCTGCCGCCGGTGGTCTCGCGCTGGGCGGGGTCGGCGGGGCGGTGATGGGGGGCGCGATGGGCTTCAAGCGCATGCTCGGCGGCATGGGCTTGCACCTGACGCTTCTCGTCGGGGCGCTCGCGCTGGGCCTCAACCCGATCGGCGCGATCGTACTCAGCCTGATCTCCGGCCTCGGCCTGACGGCCGCCCAGGGTGGCTCGATGGCGCGGGAAGTGAAGGGGCGATTCTTGAAAGGCTTCCGCGAGGAACTCCTCAAGTCCTCGGCGAAGGTCGAGGGCCGACTCCGGGCCGACGTCCATGCCAAGTTCGACGACCTGCGCGACAAGGTCGACGGCGAGCTCCGGCTGATGATGGAGGAGGTCCAGGGGCAGGTGGAGGCCGCCCTGCGTGACCTCACCGAGCGGCGCGAAGACGTGAACCGGAGAGTCGCAAAGCTCCTCGTCATGAGGGCCCAGGTCGAGCTTCTACAACCGCAGCTCGACCGAGTCCGCGCCTATGGCGGCATCTGAGACGGCCGGCCAGCGGGCGACCCACATCGCGCATGCGACCCGCGCGTCGGCGCTGCTGAGCGTCGTGCGGGCGTTCGTCGATGAACTGGATCGCCTGGCCGCAGCCCACGCCGAGATCGACCGCGACCTGCGCAGCCGCATGGCGAGCGCCGCGCGTGACATCCGCCGGCGGCTCGACCGCGACGAGCTCTGGGTGGCCGTGGTGGGCGAGTTCAACGCGGGCAAGAGCACCTTTCTGAACGCCGTCCTCGGCGCGCGGGTGCTCGGAACCTCCGTTCAAGAATTCACGGGCGTGGTGACGGTGCTGCGCCACGGCGACGAGCCGGACTACGTGTACGAGACTGATTCCGGGCGAACGGTTCGCTTCGCCGACGAGGTGCCGGACCGGAGGCCTGCCCTGCGGCATCAGGCAAAGAGCGCCGAAGCCGTGGACATCCGGGCCAGGCAGGAACTCGCGGAGAGGCGGCGTGGGTACGACGAAGCCACTGTCCGCGCTCAGCACGCTCTCGTGCGCCGGCCGGGGGGCCGGCGGGGGCGGGGGGCGGCGCCGGGG
>JAEYZO010000372.1 GCA_023428035.1 Pseudomonadota bacterium
GGTGTGCGCCGGTCGCTGCGTCAACACGCGCAGCGACCCCGCGCACTGCGGGGCGTGCGGGAGGCCGTGCACGAGCGGGACCTGCGCGGGGGGGACCTGCGCCCCCCCCGACGCGGGGGTCATCACGACGGACGCGGGGTGAGGCCTCAGCGCTGGATGCGCAGCACGTAGCGCAGGCGCACCTGGCTCTCGGAGTAGAGCAGGTACTCGCTCTGGGTGAAGGTGCTCTTCGCGTACTGCGGCTGCTTGATGGGCTTGCCGACGGGGACGATCACCTTCTTGCCGGCGATGGTGATCTCGACGTCGTCCTTGGGGTCGGGCTCGGTGTGGCCGCGGGCGACGATGCAGTGGTGGCCCTTGGGCGCGGCCTTCAGAGACGAGTCGTCGCGGGTGATGGTGTGCTCCTTTCCGAGCGCGGCCTCGGCGAGGAACATGCAGCCCGTGGTGCCCGACCAGCCTACGTAGTTGATCGACTTGCCGTTCTCCGAGGCGAGGTAGATGCCCTTGCCCACGCGGCCGCCCGAGTGGGGCATGATGCGCAGGCCCGTGCCCAGGATCGCCGCGACCACCGCGACGTTGGTGCCGTGCCAGAGGAGCTTGCGCTCGACGAGCTCGTCGTGGGCCTTGAAGCGGTCGTCCTCGCCGTGCCGGTGCATGCGGAAGACGTCGACGATCTTGAGCTTGTAGTACGAGGCCCCGGTGTTCTCGAGGTAGCGCTGGATGAGCGCGTACTCCTCGGTCTTGGGGTCGACGTACTCGAGGTCGCACTTGAGCTTGCCGTAGTTGATGTCGGCGGGGTTCGGCTCCAGCTCGGGCTCCTCGGCGGGGGCCGGCGTGGCGCTCTGCGCGTTCTGCATCGCGAGGGCGATCTCGATGTCGTTGAGGACGTTGAGCATGTCCTTCTTCTTCGAGAGCAGCTCCTCGGTGTCGATGGGCGGCGGCACGCGGCGCCCGAAGGCGTGCGGGATGAGGGTGTAGAACCGCGACGACAGGGTGTTGATCTGGTTGCGGTTGCCGGCCTTGAGGGCGTCTTCGAGCTCGGTGAGCACGTCGTAGCCCTTCATCACCTGCGACTTCGAGAGCTGCCCCAGGGGCATCTTCTTCACGTCGATGTCGAACGAGGCCATCGCCCCGCGGAACACGTCGTGGTTGAAGATCAGGGTCATCAGGCTCTCCACCGACGGGTGGAGGCTCGACTTCGCGACCCCCTTCTTGGGCTTCTGGAGCTTCGCGGCCTCCTTGTCGATGCCCTTGAGCTTGGCCTCGACCTCCTCAGCCTTCTTCGCCGCGTCGGCGCTCCGGTCGATCTCGATCAGGGTGTACTTGCCCGCCTTGGCGCTGAACGACTTTCGGTTCGCCCAGGCGTTGCTGGTCTTGTCCTTGAACTTCGACTCGAACTCGCGGATCGCGCCCTCGCGGGTGCCGTTGCCCTTGAGCGCGCTCTGGCCCACCTCGCCCACGCGGCCCCAGCGGTTCCAGCACCAGAACTTGCCCTTGGCGTCTTCGATGACCTGGATGACGTAGAACTTGTTGTTGTTCGCGCCGATGTTCGTCTGGTTGAGCATCGCGTCGTAGTCGTCGACCACCTTGCCGCCGTTCTTGAGGTGGCAGTGCTCGTCGACGGGGATCGACACCGACGAGGTCGCCGCCGCCGGCGCTGGGGCCGCAGCCCCGCTGGTGCTCGCTCCGCTGCTACCCCCGGTGGTCTTCGCCTTGGCCATTGGATCGTCGAACCTCCCTTCGCGCCCGACGAAGGCCGCGCTCACGCTCCGAGCGCGGTGTCAGGCGCGGGCGGTTGTAGCCGATCCGGGGGCACCCGGGGAGGGCCACGGCGCGAACGCAGACAGAAAATGTCAGGTGAATCGAGCGGCGCGGGGGTCAGCGGGGGATCTTCTTCGCGTCCTCGACGAACTTCGCGAGGCCGACGTCGGTGAGCGGGTGCTTCGCGAGCTGCTCGAGCACCTTGAAGGGCAGGGTCGCGACGTGGGCCCCGGTGAGCGCGGCGCGGGCGACGTGCATCGGGTGGCGCACCGAGGCCACCAGCACCTCGGTCTTGAAGTCGTAGTTCTGGTAGATCGTGACGATCTGGTCGATGAGGTCCATGCCCTCCTCGCTCACGTCGTCGAGGCGGCCGACGAAGGGCGAGATGTACGTGGCCCCGGCCTTGGCCGCGAGGAGCGCCTGGTTGGGCGAGAAGCACAGGGTCACGTTGACCTTGATGTCCCTCTCGCGGCAGGCCCGCGTCGCGCGCAGCCCGTCGAGGGTGAGCGGGAGCTTCACCACGACGTTCCGGTGCACCTTCGCCCACTCGAGGGCCTCGGACATCATCCCGTCGTAGTCCGTGGAGAGCACCTCGGCGGAGATCGGGCCGTCGACGACCTCGCAGATCTCCTTCACCACTTCGAGGTACTTGCGCCCCGACTTCGCCACCAGCGAGGGGTTCGTGGTCACGCCGTCGACGAGGCCCATGGCCACGCCGTCGCGGATCTCCTTGAGGTCCGCCGTGTCGATGAAGAACTTCATGCGCGCATCCCTTTCCTTTCGAGCGACGGGGTACCACCCCCCGGCGCGGGGGTCACCGGCCGAAGCGCACGAAGACCTCGCGGTTGCCCGCGGGCCCGTGCACGGGGCTGTCTTCTCTCCCCAGCTCTCGCAGCCCGAGCGCGCGCGCCGCGTCGACCACCAGCGAGACGGCCTTCGCCCGCAGCGCGTCGTCGCGCACCACCCCGCCCTTCGCCTCGTGGGGGCCCAGCTCGAACTGCGGCTTGACCATCGCCACCACGGTCGCGGTCGGGTCGCCCGCGTCGAGGGCGCCCGCCGCCGCGGGGAGCACCTTGGTGAGCGAGATGAACGAGACGTCCATCACCACCAGCGAGACGGGCTCGGTGACGACGCCCCCTAGCCCGTGGCGGGCGTTCACGCCCTCGCGGGAGAGCACCCTCGGGTCCCGGCGGATCCGCTCGTGGAGCTGCGCGCGGCCGACGTCCACCGCCCACACCCGCGCGGCGCCGCGCTGGAGGAGCCCGTCGGTGAAGCCCCCCGTGCTCGCTCCGATGTCGAGGCACACCCGCCCCGCGGGGTCGACACCGAGCGGGTCGAGCACCCCCGCGAGCTTGAGTCCCCCGCGGGAGACGTAGGGGCAGGCGTCGCCCTGCACCGTGAGCTCGGCGTCGAGCGCGACGGTGGCGCCGGGCTTGTCGACCCGCTGCCCCGCGACGAAGACCCTCCCCGCGATGCAGAGGGCCTGGGCGCGCTCGCGGCTCTCGGCGAGGCCGCGGGCCACGAGGAGCTTGTCGACGCGCTCGCGGCCCGCCACCTGTGGGTCACCGAGCGGCGAAGAAGACGGCGACGACGAGGGCGACCACCGCGAGGGCGGCCGCGACCATCAAGCCCGGGGAGCGCTTCGGGAGCGGCGCCGCGGTGGCGTTGTCGGGC
>JAEYZO010000397.1 GCA_023428035.1 Pseudomonadota bacterium
CGCACCACAGACACCGCGCGCGGGTTCGCCGCCACCACGGCCACGGCCTCGCGCTCGTCGCCCACCCGCGTCGCCTGCGGGCTCACCGCGCCGGGGCGCGCCGCGCGGGCCATCACCCGAGACTCCAGGGCTGATCGAGCCGCGGTGCCCGAGGGCGCGACCACCACCTGCGGAGCGACGTTCAAGCCCCGCACGGGGCGGTAGGTGGTCATGCGCCCCGCGAAGAGGTCGACCACCTCGGCCTCGCGCAGCGAAGGGAGGTTGTTCGTCGGGTGAACGATCACCGCGGTGACGTCCCAACCCACGGCGAGCTCCCCGGCGGAGGGGCCCTCGCCGTCGAAGCGCAGGGTGGGAGCGCCCCCGCGCCGCTGCGCCGCGTCTCCGGCCTCGACCCGCAGCGCGCCGCCGAGACGAGGGGCCCACGCCGTCGCCGCCACCTGCGCGAGGGGAGCGTCGACCACGAAGGTCACCCCCGCCGCGGGCGCGCGAGCGAGCGTGTCGAGCGCCGCGAGGCGAGACTCGAGGGTGTCGGCGCGGTTCTCGGCGCGGCGCCAGAGCCCGCCCATCGCCCCCGCGGAGAGCCACCCGAGGAGGGCCACCACGCCCAGCGCCACGCGCAGCTTCGAGGGCCGAGGGAGAATGTCGACGGCGGGGTCGCTCGCCGCGGGCTTCGAGGGCGCGATCGGCGGAGGCGGCACCGCGGGCTCGAGGAGCAGCGGAGCCGAGGGCGAGCTCAACCCGCCGATCTCGTAGGCGTCGCCCGCGGGCTCGGGATCCTTCTCGGGCAGGTCTTCGGTGACCGGGGCGAGCTTCCACCCGTCGGAGCGGTCGGCCCCGGGCGGCGGCGCGGTCTTCATCGGCGGCGGGAACACCGACGCCGCGCGCAGGAGCGGCACCGGGGGATCGCCGCTGCCCGCGCCGAGAGACTCCACCACCGTGGGCTGCTCGTCGTTGGGAGACGGGATCTCCCCCGCGGCGATGCGCTCCCAGCGGTCTTCGATGGAGTTCCCGTCGAGCGCGAACTGCACGAGGCGCGCGAGCACGCGGGTGTCGACCGCCCACCCCTCGCGCTCCATCACGTCGGCGAGCGCGAGGCGCATCTCCCGCGCGGAGGACCACCGCCTCGCGGCCGAGCGCTCCAGCGCGGTCATCACCACCTGCTCCAGAGACGGGGGATAGTCCTTCACCTTACGGCTGGGCGGCGGGATCGGGTCGATCATCACCGACTTGTAGAGCTCGGGCGCCGCGCTGCCCTTGAAGAGCCGCCCCGAGCCCGTCGAGGTCTCGTAGAGCACCACCCCCAGCGAGAACAGGTCGGCCCGGGCGTCGATGCCCTTGTTGGGCTCCCACTGCTCCGGGGACATATAGCTGAACTTGCCCTTGATCCTCGCGACCTGCGTGCGACCGAGGGCCGTCTCGGCCCGCACGATGCCGAAGTCCACGAGCTTCACCTTCCCCTCCTCCGACACGAGGATGTTCTGGGGGGTGACGTCACGGTGCACCAGGTCGAGGGGCTGACCGTCCTGCCCCCGGGCCTCGTGGGCGTACTCCAGGCCCAGCAGGGTCTCGTGCGCGATCGCCGCCGCCAGCGGGATCGGGATCGACCGGCCCTTCTGCGCCAGCAGGATCATCAGGGTCGCGACGGAGATCCCGCGCACCAGCTCCATCGCGAGGTAGAGCCGCTCGCCCTCCTCGCTGACCTCGTAGACCTGCACCAGGTTCGGGTGGTGAAAGTCCGCCGCCACCAGCGCCTCGCGCAGGAACATCCGCACGTGGTCGGCGTCAGCCGCGGCCTCGGTCTTCAAGACCTTCAGCGCGACGTACTTGCTGAACCCGAAGGCCCCCGTCTGCCGGGCCAGGTACACGTCGGCCATGCCGCCTGACGCGATGCGCCGCTCGAGCACGTAGCGCCCGAGCCTCTGTCCCTGCGCCGACGGCGCCTCTGCGGTCATGGTTCCTGCCGTTGACGCTCCGCGGCATGACCGCCGGAGCGCGCGGACGCTACACCACCGCCCGCGAGCCCGTCACGGCAACGACCGACGGCCCCGCGCGCCGTGGTATTGTCCCGAGCCTATGTCGACCCCACTGCGCCGCGCGATCCCCTGGGCGCTCGCGGCGCTCACCTCGGTCGCCGCGGTGGTGGGCGCGGGCGCCGCGGGGTGCACCGAGCCGCAGACCCCGCGCATCACCCAACGCTTCACAGACAACTTCGACCGCGCCGAGATCGGCCCCGAGTGGCGCGTCACGGGCCCGGGGTGGCGCATCGAGAACGGCGCCCTCCGCGGCGAGGGCGTGCGCAACCACCCGCTGTGGCTACGCCGCAAGCTCCCCCGCGACGCGCGCATCGAGTTCGACGCCTGGAGCGAGTCTCCCGCCGGAGACCTCAAGTGTGAGGTCTGGGGCGACGGCCGCTCCCACGCGACGCAGGCCTCGTACACCGCCACCAGCTACGTGGTGATCTTCGGCGGCTGGCACAACCGCTACAACGTCATCGCCCGCATGGACGAGCACGCCCCCGACCGACGCCAGCGCGTGGGCCCCCGGGTGGAGATGAACCGCCGCTACCATTTCACTATCGAGCGCCGCGGGCGCCTCCTACGGTGGATGATCGACGGCGAGCCCATGCTCGAGTGGGACGACCCCGACCCCCTCGCGGGCCCGGGCCACGAGCACTTCGCGTTCAATGACTGGGACGCGGTGGTGCATTTCGACAACCTCGCGATCACCCCGCTCTGAGAGGCAGCGTCGTCGTGACCCCGCAGGAGATCACCAAGGAGCTCGACGAGGTCGAGTCGCGCCTCGAGCGCCTGCGCATCAAGTACGAGCAGTACTTCGCGGGCTACGAGAAGATGGTCCCCTTCGTCCAGCGCAAGGACGTCGACCGCCGCTTCGCCGCGCTGCACAAGGAGCAGTTCCGCAACGCCGGCCTGCGCTTTCGCTTCAACACCCTCGTGCAGCGCTTCACGACCTACCAGACCCACTGGGGCCGCACCCTGCGCCGCATCGAGGAGGGCACCTACAAGCGCGACGTGCTCAAGGCCCAGAAGCTCCGCCAGGAGCTCGCCGCCCGCGAGGCCGCCGAGCGCGCCCGCGCCGAGCGCCCCGCCGAAGAAGAGCCCGAGGAGATCGACGCCGAGCCCGAGGAGTACGAAGAGCCCGCCCCGGCCCCCCCGCCCCGCCCCCGCGTCGGGCCCGTCACCCTCGACGACGACGGCCGCTACGACTCGCTCCCCCCCGGGATGTTCAACGACGACGGCCCCGCGCTCAACCTCGACGAGCTCGAGCGCCACCCCGCGCCGCGCGCGCCCACGATCAACCCCCTGCGCGCGCCCACCC
>JAEYZO010000406.1 GCA_023428035.1 Pseudomonadota bacterium
CTACGTGGGAGAGGGGCGTGGGGGTGAGGGCCCACGGCCTGGACGCTTACCGCCGCCGCCAGTTCTGAACCATGCAAGCCGTCACTGGAGGAGAGGTGGGGGATAGAGGCCAGAAGGAACGACCGTCCTCGCAAAGCGGCAATACTGACCCGCAGTCAGTATCAGCCCGCGGGACCGCGGAGCCACACCGCGCGCATCCACCAGCGCCACGGCACGTCGCCCTCCGCCCGCTACTCCAGCAGCCCCAGTGACATCGTCATCCACGCGCCGCCGTCGGCCACCACCGTCGTCCCGTGGATGTACGCCGCCCCCTCGCTCGCGAGGAACACCGCGAGCGTCCCCATCTCGTCGACGCGACCGAAGCGGCCTAGCGGGATCACCCGCTCCAGCTTCGCCTTCACGTCCCCCGGCGCGAGCTTGGTCATGCCCTCGGTGCCGTCGATGGGCCCCGGCGCGATGCCCACCACCCTCACCCCCGACGGGCCCCACTCCACCGCGAGGGTGCGCGTCATCGCGTCGATCGCCGCCTTCGCCGCCGACGCGTGGACCTGCAAGGGCGTCGCGGCGTAGTGCAGCGTCGCCGACACGTTGATGATGACCCCGCCCCTCTCGCCCAGGCACTTCTCGAAGGCGAGGCGAGACACGTTGAAGGTGCCCGCCGTGTCGATGTCGAGCACCGTCTTGAAGCCGCGCGGAGACAGCGCCGCCGCCGGCGCGAGGAAGTTCCCCGCGGCGCCGTTCACCACGACGTCGACCTTGCCGAAGCGGGCGATGGCGGCGTCGAGGGCGGCGGCCACCTGCTCGGGCTCGCGCACGTCGGCGGGGGCGGCGAGGCACTCACGTCCCGTCTCGTCGGCCATGGCCTTCGCGGCGGCCTCGAGGCGGTCGGCCTTGCGGCCCACGATCACGGCGTCGGCCCCGTGCGCCATCATCGCCCGGGCCATGCCCTGACAGATCCCCGAGCCCCCGCCGGTCACGAACGCGACGCGGCCGGCGAGGAGGTCCTTGCGGAAGATGCTCTCCATCGCACGATGATCGCACGAGGAGGGCGGGGCTCAGCCCTCGGACTTCTCGTCGCGGCGCGCGAGCTCTTCTTCCAGCTTGCGGATCGTGCGGCGCAGCTCCTTCACCTCGTCGCGGGTGGCGAGGTTGAGCGAGCGGGCCACGGCGCGCGAGGCGCCCTCGACCTGGCTCGCGACCTGACCGCGGAGGGAGATGGCGCGCATCGCGGCCTCCATCACCTTGGGGTTCTCGGCGAGCTTCATCGCTCGCTTCATCAGGGTCTTCTTGAGGTCCATCGGGGCGGCGACGCTAGGTGGGCGGGGAGGCGCGTGTCAAACGCGATTGGCGAAGCGGTCGGTGGCCCGCACCAGGGCCCGGAGGATGCCCGGCTCGACCACGGAGTGACCCGCGTCGGGCACCACCGAGAAGTCGGCCTCGGGCCAGGCCTTGTGGAGCAGCCACGCGCTCTCCATCGGGCACACGCAGTCGTAGCGGCCCTGCACGATCACCCCGGGGATGTGCCGCACGCGCTGGACGTTCTTCAGGAGCCAGCCGTCCTCGTCGAAGAAGCCCTTGTTGACGAAGTAGTGGCACTCGATGCGCGCGAAGGCGTCGGCGAACTCGTCGGTGGCCATGCGACGCACCATGTCGGGGTCGACGAAGAGCCGGCTGGTGCTGCCCTCCCAGATCGACCACGCGAGCGCGGCCTTGCGACGCGCCTCGAGGTCGCTCCCCGTGAGACGTCGGTGGTAGGCGTTGAGGAGGTCGTCGCGCTCGTCCTCGGGGATGGGTTCGAGGTAGCGCTCCCAGGCCTCGGGGAAGATCCAGCTCGCGCCCTCCTGGTAGAACCAGCGGATCTCTCGCTCGCGCAGGAGGAAGATCCCTCGGAGGATGAGCTCGGTGACGCGCTCGGGGTGCGTCTCGGCGTAGGCGAGGCCGAGGGTGGAGCCCCAGGACCCGCCGAAGACCTGCCAGCGCTCGATGCCGAGGAGCTCGCGGATGCGCTCCATGTCCGAGACGAGGTCCCAGGTGGTGTTCTGTTCGAGGCAGGCGTGGGGCTTGCTCTTGCCGCAGCCGCGCTGGTCGAAGAGCACGACCCTGTAGCGCGCGGGGTCGAAGAAGCGCCGGTACCGCGGGTCGCTGCCGCCGCCGGGGCCTCCGTGCACGAAGACCACGGGCTTTCCGCGGGGGTTTCCGCTCTCTTCCCAGTAGATCTCGTGGAGGTCGGAGACGCGCAGGCGGCCCGAGCGGTTGGCCTCGGACTCGGGGTACAGGCCCTCGAAGGCGGCGGTCATCACCCGTTGTGTTTTCACGAGGGCGCCGCGCGGGTCAACGACGGAGCGGCGCGCGGGGCATTTCTGTCGGCCGGAGTCATCGTGTAGATAGCCCTCGCAGGCCGCGGCGATGGGCGCAGACAAGACGATCCTGTTGATCGAGGACGAGCCCGCGATGGTGCTGGGGCTCACCGACGCGCTGGGCTTCGAGGGCTACCGGGTGGTCTCAGCGGGCACGGGGCGCGAGGGCGTGGAGCGCGCGAAGAGCGAGCGGCCCGACCTGGTGGTGCTCGACCTGATGCTCCCCGACACCAACGGCTTCGAGGTCTGCCAGCAGCTCCGCAAGTGGTCGAAGACCGTCCCCATCGTGATGCTCTCGGCGCGCAGCCAGGACGCCGACAAGATCCGCGGCCTCGACGCGGGGGCCGACGACTACGTGACCAAGCCCTTCAGCGTGGGCGAGCTGGTCGCCAGGGTGCGCGCCGCGATCCGCCGTGGGGAGCGCGCGCCGGAGCCGAGCGCGGTGACGGTGATCGGCCGCGCGACGGTGAACCTCGCGGGTCACTCGGTGGTCGTCGACGGCCACGAGGAGCCGCTCACGACCTACGAGGTCGAGGTGCTGAAGCTGCTGATCGAGCGCGAGGGCGAGGTGGTCTCCCGCGACGAGCTCCTGGAGCGGGTGTGGGGCGGCAACGCGATCAACAGCCGCGCGGTCGACAACTTCATCGTGAAGCTGCGCCGCCGGGTGGAGCCCAACAGCGACCGCCCGCAGCACATCCTCACGGTGTGGGGGCGCGGCTACAAGCTCGTGCGCTGAGCCATACCGACTGCAGGTCAGTCTTGCCGCTTCGCGCCGTCGTGGCTGTGGGCCTCCACCC
>JAEYZO010000431.1 GCA_023428035.1 Pseudomonadota bacterium
CCGCTGACCCGCTCACCCTCCGCCACGCAGCCAACACAGCCATTGAAGTCGCAGTTTTCGGTGTTCGACGCTCCCCTCTCCCACTACGTGGGAGAGGGGCTGGGGGTGAGGGCCCATAGCCCGTCGCGCACTGTGGGAGAGGGGCTGGGGGTGAGGGCCCATAGCCCGTCGCGCGCTGTGGGAGAGGGGTTGGGGGTGGGAGCCAACAGCCTCGACGCCCACGGTCGCCGAGTCTTCTGACCAACACGAAACCATCACCGGAGGAGGAACGGCGGGTGGAGGCACTCACCATCATCAGCACTATACTGCATCCTCTGCCTCGCCCTACAAGCACTATACTGCTTGCCGCCCGCGCCCCCTTCGGGTACCGTGCCGTCCCTGTAGGAGACGCTGATGGACGCCGCGAACACCCAGCCCGACGCACCCGTACGCTTCGAGACCGCGCCCGATCGGTACATCCATTGGCGCCTCGATTTCCCCGCGGAGTACGAGGGCCGCGTCGCTCGCCTCACCATGGACGTGCAGGACGACCGCGGACTGCGCCCCGGGTACATCCTCAAGCTCAACTCCTACGACCTCGGCGTCGACGTCGAGCTCGCCGACGCCATCCAGCGCGTGCGCTTCGAGCACCCCGCCGTGCGCGCCCTCGTCGTCGTGAGCGCCAAAGACCGTGTGTTCTGCTCCGGCGCCAACATCTACATGCTCGGCAGCTCGTCGCACCCCTTCAAGGTGAACTTCTGCAAGTACACCAACGAGACCCGGCTCTACCTCGAGTCGCTCTCCGCCGACTCCGAGATCCCCACCGTCTGCGCCCTCAACGGGACCGCCTCGGGAGGCGGCTACGAGCTCGCACTCGCCTGCGACGAGATCCTCCTGCAAGACGACGGCAACAGCGCCGTGAGCTTCCCCGAGGCGCCGCTCCTCGCGGTGCTCCCGGGCACGGGCGGCCTTACCCGCGTGGTCGACAAGCGCAAGGTCCGCCGCGACCTCGCCGATGTGTTCTCGACCCTCGCCGAGGGCGTCCGCGGCAAGCGCGCTGTGGATTGGCGCCTCGTCGACGAGTCCGTCGCCCGCTCTCGCTTCGACGCGGCTCTGAAAGCCCGGCTCGACAAGGCCGCAGCCCGCAGCCCTCGCGACGCCACCGGCGAAGGGATGCGCCTCGACCCCCTCACGGTCACCCGCGACGGAGACACCGCCCGCTACTCCTTCGTGACCCTCACCGTCGACCCCGAGCGCCACGTCGCCGAGATCACCGTGAAGGGCCCCGCCGGCGACGCCCCCACCACCCCCGAGGCCCTTCGCGCGGGCGGCTGCGCCCAGTGGAGCGTCGCGGCCTGGCGCGAGCTCGACGACGCCCTCCTCGACCTGCGCTTCAACCGACTCGACATCGGCCTCGTGGTGATCCGCACCGAGGGCGAGCTCGACAACGTGCTCGCCTGGGATCGTTCGCTCCTCGAACAGTCGAAGACCGACTGGCTCGCGCGGGAGGTGCTGCTCCTCCAGCGTCGCGTGCTGAAGCGCCTCGACCTCTCGGCGCGCTCGCTCTTCGCGGTGATCGAGCCGGGGTCGTGCTTCGGAGGGAGCCTCTTCGAGCTCGCCCTGGCCGCAGACCGCAGCTTCATGCTCGACGACGAAGACGGCCGCTGCGCCGTGGCGCTGTCGGAGATGAACTTCGGGCCCTTTCCGATGAGCAACGGGCTCACCCGGCTGGCGACCCGCTTCCTCGGAGAGCCCTCGGTGGTCGAGAAGCTCCAGGGAGAGCGCGAGCCCATCGACGCACGGGGCGCCCTCAAGCTCGGCCTCGTGACCTTCGCCCCAGACCCCATCGACTGGGACGACGAGCTGCGCGTCGCCATCGAGGAGCGCACCAGCCTCTCGCCCGACGCCATGACCGGGATGGAGGCTAACCTCCGCTTCGCGGGCCCCGAGACCATGGAGACCAAGATCTTCGGACGTCTCAGCGCCTGGCAGAACTGGATCTTCCAGCGCCCCAACGCCGTCGGCCCCCGCGGCGCGCTGACCAAGTACGGCCAGCCCGAGCGCCCCGTCTTCGACAACCGCCGCACCTGATTCCCCTCAACGGAGCGAACGCCATGTCGTCTGTGGTCAACGACACCAAGATCCCGAACAACGTGAACCTCAGCTCCGACCGGCGCCTCCAGCGCGCCCTCGAGGAGTGGCAGCCCAACTTCATCAACTGGTGGATGGAGATGGGCCCCGAGGGCTTTCAGACCGACGACGTCTACCTCCGCACCGCCATCTCCGTCGACCACGCGGGATGGGCGCACTTCGACTACGTGAAGATGCCCGACTACCGCTGGGGCATCTTCCTCGCTGATCCCGTCGAAGACCGGCGCATCCCGTGTGGAGACGACTTCGGAAGGCCCGTGTGGCAGCAGGTCCCCGGCGAGCACCGCAACACCCTCCGGCGATTGATCGTCACCCAGGGCGACACCGAGCCCGCCTCGGTAGAGCAGCAGCGCCTCCTCGGCCTGACCTGCCCCTCGCTCTATGACCTCAGGAACCTCTTTCAGGTCAACGTCGAGGAGGGCCGTCACCTCTGGGCGATGGTCTACCTCCTCCACTCGTACTTCGGACGGGATGGTCGCGAGGAGGCCGACGCGCTCCTCCAGCGCCGCTCGGGCGACGCCGACAAGCCGCGCATCCTCGGCACCTTCAACGAGCCCTGCGAAGAGTGGCTGTCGTTCTTCATGTTCACCTTCTTCACGGACCGCGACGGCAAGTACCAGCTCCTCGCCCTCGCCGAGAGCGCCTTTGACCCGCTCTCTCGCACCACGCGCTTCATGCTCACCGAAGAGGCCCACCACATGTTCGTGGGCGAGACAGGAGTGCTGAGGGTGGTGCAGCGGTCGTGCGAGCTCACCAAGGCCGACCCCAACGGCGACGCCCGCGCGCAGGGCGGGATCGACCTGCCCACCATCCAGCGCTACCTCAACTTCTGGTTCTCGAGCTCCCTCGACCTCTTCGGCGGAGAGGTGTCGTCGAACGCGGCTGCCTTCTTCGCCTCGGGCCTGAAGGGCCGCGCCAAGGAGCAGTCCTACGAGGACCACGTCGCCCTCACGGGCACCAAGCGCGTCCCGGTGATGAAGGACGGCGCGGTGGTGGACGAAGACGTCCCCCTGCGGTCGGCGATGAACGAGGTGCTCCGCGACGAGTACGTCGAGGACTGCCAGCGCGGCGTCGACAAGTGGAACCGCGCCATCGCCGAGGCCGGGGTGGATTTCACCCTCACGCTCCCCTCGCGCCGCTTCAACCGCAACGTCGGCATCTACGCGGGCACCCGCTTCGACACCCACGGCCGGGTGATCTCCGAGGAGGAGTGGCGCGCGCGCTCCAGCGAGTGGCTCCCCACCGAGGCCGACCGCGCCTACGTGAAGTCGCTGATGACGAAGCCCGTGTACGAGCCCGGCAAGATGGCCCACTGGATCGCCCCGCCGAAGCAGGGCATCAAGGGCACCCCGCTCGACTTCGAGTACGTGCGCCACCAGGCCTGAGCGCGGCCGTGCTCTGGACCCGCGTCGAGGGCGAGGTCGGCTACCCCGAGACCCTCCGCCGCCGAGACGGCGCGTGGTCGGTGATCCACCGCGAGCGCGGCCCTGACCCGCACCCCAAGCCCCTCGCTCCGCTCCCGCGCCCCATCGGCGCCCCGGTCGCGCCCTTCGACGGCGCGCTCCGCCCCCGCGCGCTGCGCCTCGATGACCTGCCCGCGGGGGGCGACGCCCTCTCGTCCCGCATCGCGCTCCTCGTGAGCGAGACCGTCCGCGTCGAGTGGATCGCCGCCGACCTCGACTCCCCTCGGCTCCTCGACCTCGACCACGACCAGTGCCTCCTCGTCGTCGACGGCGAGGCCACCCTCGACACGCCCC
>JAEYZO010000447.1 GCA_023428035.1 Pseudomonadota bacterium
GGGGGGCGTGGCTTCGAGCGGCCCGCCCGCGCCCCGCTCGGCGCTCCTCGGGCACCACGAGGCGATGGCGCAGCCGATGGCGCACAGCCCCGCGGCGTCGCCGCTGCGGCCGCAGGTGCTGTCGTACCGCGAGTGCTTGACCCTCCGGCGCTGCGGAGAGGCGGCGCTCGCGCCCGGCGAGTGGCTCGTGCTCTGGAGCTCCGCGCAGGCGCGCTACGGCGGCGGGCCCGCGTCGGCGGTGCAGCCCCGGGCGCTGCGCGTGGTCGACGACGACCTTGGCACCCGGGTGGTCGGCCTCACCGACGAGGTGGTCGGCGGCGCGCTCGGCCGGCGGCGGCCGTGACGCGTCAACGGCGGGCGGCGTTGGCCGGGGTCGAGAGTTCGAAGAGGTAGGCCCTGGCCTGGTCGGCCACGGAGCCGTGGGGGAAGCGGCGCACCAGGGCCCGCAGGGTGTTGCGCGCGTCGCCGTACTGCTGGAGGTCGACCTGGCAGCGGGCCATGAGGAGCATCGCGTCGTCGGCGGCCTCACGGTCGGCGCCGTCGGCGACGGCCTGGAGGATCACCACGGCCTCGCGCTGCCGCCCGAGGTGACGGAGCGCGTCGGCCTGGGCGTTGCGAACCATAGGGATGTGCCCGGCGTCTTCCTTCAGCCGGATGCTCTCCTCGTAGGCCTCGTTGGCCTCGGCGTAGCGAGCCATGCGGGCGTGCTCGAGGCCGCGCTCGTACGAGGTCACCGAGAGGTCGGTGCGGAACCGGTCGACGACGTCCTGGAACATCGCCATCTCGGCGGCGGAGAGCCGCTCGCGGCGGAGCTGCTCCCACGACTCGACGACCTCCTGGCGGCGCCCGTCGCGCGCCAGGTCGTAGAAGGCCTGCGCCCGCTGGTCGAGCTGCGCGCGCTCCTCCTTCTCGCGCAGGGCCACGCCGAGCTCTCGCCGGGCCTGCTCCTCCTGCCGGCGCAGCGACCGGAGCTCCCCGTCGCGCTCGCGGATCGAGGCGTCGAGCCAGAGCTTGATCCCGCCGAAGATCACCACGACGAAGAGCACGTACGCGGTGGCGCTGTTCACGCTGAAGCGCCGCTCGTAGCCTGCCTGCCGGCGCGCGATGCTCTTCACGTCGGCGGCGAGCGCCGCGGTGAGGTTGTTCGTCTTGATGACCAGGCCGCGCGACTCGATGATCTCGCGCTTGATCTCCCTGAACTCGTCGTCGATGTCGCGGCTCGCCATCGGGGCCGTGCGTTAGACCACGCGCCGCGCGCTGACAAGGCGCCCGCGGGGCCGCGCGCTGCTTGCGGCGCCTGGGTTTCTCTGATACTCGCCGCGGCCGGAAGGAAGTCCGATGGCCGCGATCTACGACATCAACGAAGTCCGCAAGGGCAACAAGCTCAACATCGACGGCGACCCGTACCTCGTCACGGGCGTCGACTTTCGCAAGCCCGGCAAGGGCACGCCGTCGACCGTGGTGCGGCTCAAGCACATGATCACCGGCTCGGTCATCGAGCGCACGTACAAGTCCGGCGAGAAGCTCAACGGGGCCGACATCGAGGAGCGCGAGATGCAGTTCCTCTACCCCGAGGGCGAGCACCTGGTGTTCATGGACAACGCCACCTACGAGCAGATGTCCGTCGACGCCGACAAGGTCGAGGAGCGCGGCTTCCTCCTCGACAACGCCACCTGCCAGGTGCTGCTCTACAACGGCTCCCCCATCGGCGTCACCCTCCCGACCTTCGTCGAGATGGAGGTCGTCGAGACCGAGCCCGGCTTCAAGGGCGACACCGCGAACAACGTGCTCAAGCCCGCCAAGCTCCCTACGGGCGCCGTGGTGCAGGTGCCGATCTTCATCAACCAGGGCGACGTCCTCCGCATCGACACCCGCACCGGCGAGTACGTCGAGCGCGTCGCCAAGACCCGCTGAAGCCCTCCCGCTCCCCTCCCCATGCCCGTCGTCTGGACCGACCGCGACGGCGGCGCGTGGATCCTCACGGGCCGCGTCGCCGCGCGCCCCCTGCCCCACACCGTCACGCTCTCCACCGACGGTCACCACCTCCAGGTCTCCGGCGCGGCCACCGACGCGCTCGAGCCCGGCGACCTCGCGCGGGTCACCGCGCGCATTGACGAGGCCCCGCTGACGGTCGCCCTCCCCGTCGAGCACGCCTACCCCGCCTACGTCGCCCGGGCCGTCGAGGTCGTGCGCCGCCCCGGGCGCTCACCCTTCTCCCGCGACGCGGAGACCTGGCGCTTCGAGGTCGAGGGGCTCCGACGTCGCCTCGACCTGCGCCGCGCGGTGACCGACCGGCTCCGCGGGTGGCTCCGCGACGAGGGCTTCGCCGAGGTCGAGACGCCCGCCATCGCCCGCTCCCCCGGGCTCGACCCGCACCTCTCGGCCTTCGCGGCGCTGGGCGAATCCGGGCGCGACCCGTCGGAGGCCCCTACGCCCTACGGCTTCCTCGTCACCTCGCCCGAGCTGCACCTCAAGCGCCTGCTCGTCGGCGGCGTCTCGCGGTGCTTCGAGCTCGCCCGGTGCTTCCGCGCGGGGGAGCTGGGCGAGCGGCACCAGCCCGAGTTCACGATGCTGGAGTGGTACCGCGCGTGGGCGGGCCTCGACGACGTGCTGGCCGACACCGAAGCGCTGGTGCGCGAGGCCTCCGCGGCGGGGCCCACGCCGGGGTACCTCACCGTGGGCGAGCGTCGAGTGCCCGTGACCGACGACTTCGCGCGCCTGAGCGTGCGCGAGGCCTTCGCCCGCCACGCGCCCGAGCTCGGCGACCCCGTGGAGCTGGCCGCGCGCGACGAGCCCGCGTACTTCGCCGCCCTCTCGACCCGCGTCGAGCCCGAGCTCGGGTGGGAGCGACCGACCTTCCTCACGCGCTTCCCCGCGGCGCACGCGTCGCTGTCACGCCTCCACGACGACGACCCGACGGTGTGCCAGCGCGGCGAGCTCTACGTGGGCGGCGTCGAGCTCTGCAACGCCTTCGACGAGCTCACCGACCCCGAGGAGCAGCGGCTGCGCTGGGCCGAGCAGCTCGAGCGCCGCGGTCACCTCGGCCTGCCGCGGTACCCGACCGACGAGGCCTTCCTCGCGGCCCTCGACGAGGGCATGCCCCCGAGCGGCGGCAACGCCCTCGGCCTCGACCGCCTCGTAGCGCTCGTGGGGGGGCTGCGTGACATCGCCGACACGCAGGCCTTCCCTCGCCGCCCGCGGTGATATCCACTCGCGCCGCGGCAGGGATTTCACCGGGTGCCATCTCGCCGGGCTTGCTCCACACTGCCACCGTGATCCGCCGCGCCGTCGCCGTCGGCTCGCTCGTCGCGGTGACGGGCTGCCTCCCTGAAGCAGGGAGGCCCGGGTACGACTTCGACGGGGGGTCGACGATCGCGCTCGACGTGCCGCGCTTCGAGTTCCCGTCGGTGCCCGACCAGGGCCCCGTCGACCTCGGCGCGCCGGTGGACCGCGGGGTGGGCGGCGACGTCGGGCCCGCCCTCGACGCGGGACGGGTGTACCCGCGCGGGCCCTACGGCGTGTCGGCGGGGCAGGTGTTCGCGCCCTTCGTCCTCGCGAGCTGCGCCGGGGGCGGCTACGCCTTCGACGGGCCCGAGTGGGTCTCTGCGCGGGCGTCGGTGGTAGCGCTCAACGCGGGCTGGTGCTCGAACTGCGCGGGCGCGGCGCAGGCCGCGCAGGCGATCGACACGGAGTACCGCGACCGGGGCGTGCGGGTGCTGCAGGTGCTGGTCGAGGGGAGCGCGCCCGAGGCGCCGCCCGACTCCAGGTTCTGCTCCTCGTGGAGGACGCAGAACGCGATCTCGCACCCGATGCTCCTCGACCTCGGGGGGATGCTCTCGGGGTTCTGGAACCCGACCGCGCTGCCCGTGCTGGTGCTGGTCGACGCCGACGGGCGCATCGTGTCGGTGGCGGGGGGCAACCCGCAGGGCGTGGCGGTGACGCGGGCGGCGGTCGACAACACGCTCACGCGCTCGCCCTGAACGCGCGGAGGCCGAGGGCTTCGGGTACTCTGCCCCGACGAGGCGATGGCGAAGCAACGCGAGGAGAAGGTCCCCGGTCGGCTCGTGCGGACGCTGAAGACGGGCTGGCTCGGCGGCGCCGTGGCGTCGAGCTACCTCGGGGGAAGGATCATCGACCGGCTGCGGGGCGCCGAGCCTAGGGAGGGCTCGGAGCTCAAGCGGCACCTCGACAACGCGCGGCGCATCGCGGGCACCATGAAGGAGCTCCGGGGGCCGATGATGAAGGTCGGGCAGCTCCTCTCGACGCACGCCGAGGCCCTGCCCGGGGAGTACGGCGAGGTGCTGCGCTCGCTCCAGTCGTCGGCGCCTCCCATGAGCTACGCGACGATCCGCGACGTCATCGAGATGGACCTCGGCGAGACCCCGGAGAAGCTCTTCAAGACCTTCTCGCGAGAGGCCCTGGCCGCGGCCTCGCTGGGGCAGGTGCACCGCGCGACGCTCCACGACGGCACCGAGGTGGTGGTGAAGGCGCAGTACCCCGGCGCCGCCGCGGGGGTCGAGGGTGACCTCAAGAACCTCAAGCTCGGCGCGTCGGTGGTGAAGAACCTCCTCGCCGACGTGGTGGGCAACTCGCGCCTCGATTTCACGCCGGTGGCCGAAGAGATCGCCGAGCACATCGCGCAGGAGACCGACTACTGCCGCGAGGCCTACAACGCGCAGCTCCTGGCGAGGCTCTTCGAGCCCTACCCATGGGTGAAGATCCCGCGGGTGCACAAGCGCTACTCGGGGCTGCGCGTGGTGACCTACGACTTCATCGAGGGCAAGGACCTCGGCGAGGCGCTCCGCGACCCCGACCGCGAGGCCCGGGAGCTCGTGGTGCGACGTCTCAGCGACGCGTTCTGGGTGCAGATGATGCGCGGGGGCGTGCTGCACGCCGACCCCCACCCGGGGAACTTCAAGGTGCTCGGCGACGGGCGGGTGGCGATCCTCGATTTCGGGTGCGTGAAGGTCTTCGACGAGCGCTTCCTCTCGGCCTTCGCCGGCATGGTGCGGGCCCGGATGACGAACGACGACGAGGCCCTGAAAGACGCGATGGCGGCCCTGGGCCTGCTCGAAGACCGCGACGACGCGCGGGAGCTCGACGACATGCGCCGCATCTCCGACTACTTCTCGCAGGGCCTCAGCGCCGACGAGGACTTCGACTTCGGCCAGTACAGCTACGTGCGCGGCGCGAAGGAGCTCGTGACCTACTTCCTCGAAGCCCGCCGGGTGCCGCCCTCGCAGCGCGACCTGATCTTCATGACCCGCGTGGTGCTGGGCTTCTACGAGTATTTCTCTCGCGCCCGCGCGAAGATGAACTTCCGCCGCCTCGTGCTCCCCTGGGTGAGCGAGGGTTGGCGCGGCCGCTCCATCACCATCCCCCCTTACGGAGAGTAGCTCCCCGTGCGACGCACCGTCTTCGTCGGAGACATCCACGGCTGCGCCAAGGAGTTCGACGACCTCCTCGCCCGCCTCCGCTACGCCCAGGGCGTCGACCGCCTCGTGCTCGTGGGAGACCTCGTGGCGCGCGGGCCCGACTCCCGCTCCGTGGTCGACCTCGCCCGCTCGGCGGGCGCCACCGCGGTGCGCGGCAACCACGACGAGAAGGTGCTCTCGTGGTGGCGCGTCGCGAGCGCCCACGGCAAGCGCGCGGCGAACCGCCGGGTGCCGCTCTCCGAGAAGCACGCCCAGGTGGTCGAGCAGCTCGACGAGTCGCACTACCGCTGGCTCGACGACCGGCCCCTGATGCTCTCCCTCCCCGAGCACGCGGCCCTGGTCGTTCACGCGGGCATCGACCCCTCGCGGCGACCCATCGAGAGCGACGAAGAGACCCTCCTCACGGTGCGCTCCGTCGACGAGCGGGGCGCGGCGACGCGCAAGCTCACCGGCACGCCCTGGGCGCGGCGGTGGAGGGGCCCCGCGCAGATCGTCTTCGGCCACGACGCGCGCAGGAACCTCCAGCTCGAGGACTTCGCGACGGGCCTCGACACGGGCTGCTGCTACGGCCGACAGCTCTCGGCCCTGGTGCTCGAGGCGGGAGAGCCCATGCCCCGCGACCCCGACGAGCGCCGAAAGCGCCTGGTGCAGGTGCAGGCCCGGCAGGCCTGGTGCCCGATGGGAACGGGCGACGGGCCCGAGTAGCGCGACCGTTGCTGACCCCCTCTGGGGTCTTGTGCACAATGCTGCGCAATGAGCGAGCGCGCGGTGGTCACCGTGAAGGAGACGGTGCTGGTGGAGTACTGCACCGCGCGGGGCGCGGTGGCGGCCCGGGAGGTGTTGCAACCGCCCCGGGAGTCCGCGCCGCGGGGCGCGCCGCGTCGGGAC
>JAEYZO010000460.1 GCA_023428035.1 Pseudomonadota bacterium
ACCCCGCGGCGCAGGGGCGCCGCGCTGGCGTTCACCGTTGATCACGGCTGGCGCGTCGCGTGGTGTTCATCGAGCACTCCGCCCACTGCGCTCCGCGGCAGCGCTTGTTCTACAGCCCGCCGCACGGCGGGCGCCTCTTGCGTAAGCCTGGGGTGCGGGCGCGGCAGCGCCTAACCCCAGCGTAAAGGGCGCCACTGACTTTCTGAGACAACTTCTTCAGTGCGGGGAAGGCCGCGAGGAGGCCTCCGCGACGTCAGCGCAGGGGAGGCTCCCCCTACGGGCACCGCGGGAGGTTCGCGAGGAGCGCGTCGCTCATGTCGCGGTGCATCACCGGGGTGATCGTGTGGCCGACGCCCTCGTAGGTCTTGAAGTCCACCGCGAAGCCCACGCTGCGAAAGCGCTCCACCGTGAGGCGGTCGGCGTCGTAGGCGATGCGCGAGTCGGTGGTGCCGTGCAGCGACACGATCGGCGGCAGCAATCCCCCCACCGCCCGCGGTCGCGGAGAGAAGTCCGTCGGCAGGCGACCCGCGATGGGCACCGCGGCCGACACCACCGCGCGCTCCCTCGCCGCCAGCGCGTAGGACATCATCGCCCCCTGAGAGAAGCCCGTGACCACCGGGAGCCCGCAGGTCATGTGCCTCCGCTGGTACTCGGCCATCGACGCGACGATGGCGTCGACCCCGCGGCGGAATCCCTCGGGCCGATCATCAGCGCTCCCGATCGGAAACCACGACCACCCCTCTCCCCACGGCTCGACCCCGCGCAGCACCACCACCCGCGCCCTCGCCTGCAGCGCGTGAAAGAGCCCCGCGAAGTTCTCCGGGCGGTCTCCCAGCCCGTGCATCGCGACGATCATCGGGAGCCGCTCGCTGTCCCCAGCTCCTCCCGTGGTGAAGATCACCGCGGGCAAAGGCGTGGGTGAGACCGACGCCGTGCGCGCCCCCGCGTCGGACGACGTCGACGTCGTGGGTTGCGCTGGCGCGGGCGGAGCCGCGGTGGTCGTGCGCTGACACCCCAACGCGACCCACAGCACCGCGAGCGTTCGCTTTGTCACGCCGACGCGAGCCCCCAGCTCGCGGCCACCTTCACCCAGCGATCCTCTCCAGCGAGCTCGGTGTCGACGTGGTGCTCCGAGCCGATGTCCCTCATGCGCGCGAGCACCTCCTGCTTCACGGGGGCCACGCCCAGGAGCTTCACCTCGCGGCCTGAGCGGAGCGTGAGGTCGCCGCCGTCGATCAAGACATACCCACCAATTCTCAGCTCGGGCGAGGCGCTCGCGACGCGGTCGTAGACCTTGAACGGAGCCGCGTCGTCGCCGCGGTCGAAGATCGTCGCGCCGATGCCGCCCACCATGCGCGCCGCCTCGACGCTCGTGAACGGAAGCGCCGTCATCACCTCGACGTACTCCGGGGCCTCGTCCTCGGCGCCGGGCTGCGCGCGGTGGCCGAGGCCGTTGGTGAAGACCCAGACGCGACGTCCCTCCCCGCGGCGCGTCTGGAGGTAGTGCGGCGGGTCGATCACCGCGCACTCCTCGCTCACCACATCACCCGGAAAGCGCTCCCCCAGCGCCTCGTCGAGCATGGCCTGGTAGAGGTTCAGCGGGAGGTCCTCGTCGTCGTCGAGGTCCGGCGCCTCGACGCAGGTGAGCGCGTCGACGCCGTCGCCCTTCTCCACGGTGTAGCCGTAGACCGCGCCCTCGACCTCGGGGAGCTCGTACGCGCCCACGGCCGCGCGCACCGGGACCATCACCGCCTCGCCCTCCCTCAACGGACGGTCTTCCCTCACGGTCACCGCGCAGGCCCAGAGCAGCGCCTCGAGCGCGCGCTGCTCGCTCCACAGGTCGCTCCCTTCCACCGGGACGGTCACGTCGGGGAGGCCGAAGACGTCCATCCCGTAGCTCTCGTAGCGCTTCGCCTCTCGGTCGATGGCGCACTCCACCCACGCCCCGAACGGAACGCACTCCATGTCGTCGAGGTCCCCCGCGCGTCGCACGAAGTCGTCGGCGTCGAGCACCCAGCGCCCCGCGCGCTCGAGCACCACGCCGCGGCCACGTCGCGCGAGGGCCGCGGCGACGCGGGTGATCGCGCGCATCGTTCCGCCTTCAGCGAAGGGGGCCTTCACGCCGAAGGCCTCGCGGGAGAGGGCCTCCATGCCGGGCAGACCCACGCTCAGCGAGACGAAGCCGCGGCCGACGTCGAAGCCCTCGGGGAGGTCGAGGCCGTCTCTGGGGTAGGGGTTGGCGCCGACGTGGGCGCGCACTTCGACGCCGTCGGCGAAGAAGCTCAGGCCGGCTTCGGTCGACGCACGAACTCCGTGTCGTTCGAGCGCGTACGGTTCGAGGGAGCGCATCGCGGCTTGCGGCCCGAGCTCGATGGGCTCGCGGAGGAGGACTGTGATCCAGCCGAGGAGCTGCGCGGCGCTGGCGTCGGCGTCGGCGCGGGTGGGGGCGAGGCCGGCGGCGTCGTCGCGTTCGGCGAGGAGGGCGTCGTAGACCTCGGAGTTGGGGTCGAGGTCGATGTCGAGGGCGCGGTGTCCGCCGAGGGGGTGCGGGCCGACGTCTCCGACGCGGACGCGGGCTCCGGCGACGGGCTCGAAGCCCTTGCACGCGGAGCGACCGAAGCGGAGGGAGGTTCCGTCGTCGAGGCGCACGGTTCCGGTGGCGTTCGCGAGGTCGAAGGCCTCGATCACGCCGGGTCCAGGCGGGGGCGCGGTGCTCGCGGGGGGCGCGGCCTTCGTAGGGGCGGAGGTCTTCTTGAACCAGTCGAAGAGTCCCATGACCCGACGGGCTTACCGCGAGGAGCGGGGGAACCCCAACTGCGGGACGACGGAGCGGGGTGACGGCGCCGTTGGGCCACCCAGGTCACGGCGACCACCGGCGCGACGTGGGTGGTCAGCGCGGCGCGACGGCGCCGCGGGGTCGCAGCACACCGCCCACGTCACGGCGACCATCGGCGCGGTGCAATTGGCATGGTCAGCGC
>JAEYZO010000520.1 GCA_023428035.1 Pseudomonadota bacterium
CGACGAGGCCCTCGCGGCGCGCACCACGGAGCTGCGCGTCGCGGAGGCCGCGGCGCCCTGGTACGAACGCCTCGGCTTCGAGGTCGCGGACCGCGTCGCTCCTCCCATCGAGCGCGCGCTGCGCCCGCGTTGACGCGTCAGTCCACGGCGGACCAGCGCTCCGTTCTGGACCAGGCGATCACGCGTCGAGCGTCGCGATCGCCGCGCCGAGCGTCGCGGCACGCCCGCTGCGTTGGCGACGCCCGACGCGCCGAGGGTCGGCGCGGAGGAGGCGAGCCATGACGATGACGGTGAAGTTCTGGGGCGTTCGCGGGAGCGTCGCGTCGCCCGGGCCCGAGACGGCCCGCGTGGGGGGCAACACCTCCTGCGTCGAGGTGCAGGTCGACGGCGCGAGGATCATCTGCGACGCCGGCACCGGGCTCCGCCGGCTGGGCGCGACCCTCGCGGGGTCTCCCCTCGACGCGACGCTCCTCCTGTCGCACCTGCACTGGGACCACATCCAGGGCCTGCCCTTCTTCGCGCCGGTGTACTCGCCCGCCACGCGCCTCACGGTGATCTCGGGCCACGGCGGAGGAGACGCGCGCGACGCGCTCCACCAGCAGATGCGCGCGCCGACCTTCCCGGTGGACCTCCGCTCGGTGCCGGCGTCGCTGAGCTTCGTGCACGCGCGCGAGCGAGAGGACATCGCCGTGGGCGCGGCGACGGTGCGCGCGGTGAGGGGCAACCACCCCGACGGCGTCTTCGCGTACCGCGTCGAGGCCGGGGGGCGCAGCGTCGTGTACGCGACGGACACCGAGCACTACGCCTGCGTCGACCCGCGCCTGCGCGAGCTCGCGCGGGGCGCCGACCTGCTGATCTACGACGCGCAGTACCTCCCCGAGGAGTACTCGGGGAGGTCAGGGGCGGCCCGCGTCGGCTGGGGCCACTCGACCTGGGAGGCCGCGGTCGAGCTCGCGGAGGCCGCCGAGGTCGGGGCGCTCTCGCTCTTTCACCACGACCCGTCCCGCGTCGACGACGCGGTGATGGCCATCGAGGCGAAGGCGCGCCGCCGCTTCGGAGAGACCTTCGCCGCGGTGGAAGGCATGGCGTTGGAGGTGGGCGCGCGCGAGGCGTGGCGCGCGGCGTGAGCGCGGCGGCGGCGCGGGCCGTGGTACCGTCCGACGCGCTGAGCGAGCGCGAACACAAGCTGAGCCTGCTGCTCGACCTGGGGGCCACGCTGGGGCGGGAGCTCGACCTCGACGCGCTCCTCGGCGTGATCGGGAGCCGCGTCGCGAGCGCGCTGCGCGCCGAGCGGGCGACGGTGTTCCTCGTCGACGCCGAGACGGGAGCCCTGCGGTCGCGCGTGGCGGACCTGCCCGAGATGGAGGAGATCCGCCTCGACCCAGGCCAGGGCGTCGCTGGCCACGTCGCCGCGACGGGGGAGCTGGTGAACCTCGGCGACGTCGCCGCCGACCCGAGGCACTTCGCGGGGGTCGACCGCGCGACGGGCTTCACGACGCGGAACCTCCTCGCGGTGCCGATCCGAGACGGCGCCCGCTCGATCCGCGGGGTGGTGCAGGTGCTCAACAAGCGCGCCGGGGCCTTCACCCGCGAGGACGAGGATTTCCTCCAGGCCCTCGCGGGGCAGGTCGCGCTCGCCCTCGAGCGCACGACCTTGCGGCCAGGCGTCGACTCCCCGCGGGGCGTGACCGTGCGCGGGGTCTTCAACCACGTCGTCGGGACCTCTGCCCCGATGCGTCGCGTGGCCGAGCAGGTGTCTCGCGCCGCGGCCACCGAGGCGACGGTGCTGCTCCGAGGGGAGACCGGCACGGGGAAGGGCCTCTTCGCGCGGGCGCTCCACGCCAACTCGCGGCGTCGCGACGGGCCCTTCGTGACCGTGGACTGCACCACGCTCCCCGACGCCCTCGTCGAGAGCGAGCTCTTCGGCCACGAGCGAGGCGCGTTCACCGGCGCCGACCGCATGACCTCGGGCCGCTTCGAGGCGGCCGAGGGGGGGACGCTCTTCCTCGACGAGGTGGGCGCGCTCGCCCCCTCGACCCAGGCGAAGCTCCTGCGGGTGCTTCAAGAGCGATCGTTCCAGAGGGTGGGCGGGCGCTCGACCATCAGCGTCGACGTGCGCTGGGTGGCCGCGACGCACCGCGACCTCGACGCCCTCGTGGCCGCGGGGCGCTTCAGGGAGGACCTGCTCTACCGCCTCCGCGTGGTGGAGGTGACGATCCCGCCGCTGCGGGAGCGCGGCGGCGAGGAGGTCGCGTCGCTGGCGGAGCACTTCCTCGACGGCTTCCGTCGGCGCTATGACCGGCCGGGGCTGCGCTTCGCCCCGAGCGCGGTCGCGGCGCTCGCGACGCACAGGTGGCCGGGCAACGTACGGGAGCTCGAGCACGCGGTGGAGCGCGCGACGGTGCTCGCTCCGGCGGAGCTCATCCTCCCCGAGCACCTCGGCCTCGCGCCCTCGCGCTCGGTGCGCGCCGGCGGCGACGGGGTGCTGCTCCCGCACGACCTCACGCTCGACGAGGCGACGCGGCGCTACGTCGACGCGACCATCGAGCGCTGCGGCGGCAACCTCAGCGAGGCCGCGCGTCGTCTCTCGGTCGGCCGCAACACCCTCAAGCGCCGCCGCGGGGGCTGACCCTCAGCGGATGTCGCGGCAGTCAGGCGAGCACGACGCTCCGTCGCAGCGCTCGCCAGGGTCGAGGCGACCGTCGCCGCAGCGCGGGACGGTGCAGTCCCGCCGGCACGCCGAGGGCCTCACGCGGTGCTCGATCACCAACGCGTCACGGAGCGCGAGCGGCACCACGACCCCGCTCGCGTGCACGAAGCGGAAGGCGCTGACGCCGCCGAGCCAGGTGGGCGTGACGACGATGCGCCAAGGCAGGTCCCACGAGAGCCGGTCGAAGGCCCCGCCGTCGGTGTTCTGACTGAAGGACCACCGGCCGGAGAACATCCCGACCGCCGTGCCGACGAACTCGTCGGCGTCGTCAGAGACCGCCAGCCGAGCGCCGTCGGGCACGCCCGTGAAGGTCAGGCGCATCCGCGAGTCGGGTTGAGAGGGCGGGGAGCCTTCGCTCGCGTCGAGCCCCGCGATGAACACGAGCCCGAGGGTGTCGGTCGCGGGCGCCACTTGGAGGATCAGCTGCGCGACGCCCACCGCCTCGAAGCCCGTGTGCGCGCTCGCGGAGCGGTAGTCGTAGAAGAGCACCGCCGACGCGCCGCGGGCGAGGGGAGCGACTGGCACGGCCGGGCGGCCCACCTGTTGGACCGTGAAGGCCCAGGCGTCGACGTTCGCGAGGCCGAGGTCGCACTCCTCGCCGAGGTCTCTGCGCCCGTCGCCGCACACGGGCAGCGGGGCGACCTCCGCGACGGGGAGATCCACCGCGACATCCTGGGGAGGCGCGAGGTCGATGGTCGGGGCGTCGGGTATGGCCGCGACGTCGTGCCCTTCGTCTCCGAGGTCCACCGCGGGGAGGTCGAAGACCGGCGTGGAGTCCGCCCTCGGTAGATCGGTCGTCGCGAGCACGTCGAGGGTCGGCGCTGACGCGTCGAGGTCGTCGCTCAGTCCAGTGCGAGAGCCGCACGAAACGAGGGCGACGGACAGACCGAGCAGCCTGAGGCCCCGGAGCATGGCGCACGGTACGTCGG
>JAEYZO010000545.1 GCA_023428035.1 Pseudomonadota bacterium
CTCCCGAAGGAGGCGAGCAACGGACTCGGTCACGCCGGCGCGATCGACTACGAGGACAACGCCGCGCGACTCCTCACGGACCCACTTCTCCGTGACTTTGCGATAAGTGTCGCCGTCGACTCCGAGCCCAGGAAGGTCCACGAGCGCGATGCCCGGTTCGACGTCCTCCGAGGGCCACCCGACCTCGAGTTGAAGAATCAACGGCGCGAGGTGCCCCTTCGCGTGCAAAGAAACGGCCTCACGGAAAGCACGACGATCGCCTTGGAAGTCTGGCTGATAGACTCCTCCCTCCAACGAGGTTCGCAGCGCGGCGGCGATCCGATCGATCCTCGTCTGGTCCTCCTCGCGAATGGGCTCGTCCCATCGTGGCTTCTGACCGAGCGCGCGCCGGAGCGCATCGACGAGGTACCGGTTCGACGGTGAGGGTCGCGCAGACGAGAATTGCTCGCCCGTGACGAGGAGGGCGGCCTGCCTACGCAGCATCTCCATCTGCTCTGTGAGGCCGTCATCGTCATGCGCCCCGTCATGTGCCCCGTCGCGCGCGCCTGACGATTCGCGCTCCACCTGCTGCTCCAGCGCGAGGCGCACGCCGTTGAGCCGCCCGGGCTCCACGTAGCGCACCTTCAGGGAGAGCGACTCCGAGGGCCGAACGACGGTCGCCTGAGCCGTGAGGGGACCGACCCCGCCGTGCGGAAGGACCGTCTGGTTGCGCGCTGCGAGGGCGTTGATGAGGGTGCTCTTCCCGACGCCTGAGGCTCCGAGGAAGCAGAACGCCTGCTCCTCGTCGCAGTGCTTGACTAGGGTCCCGAGCAGCTCGATCCGCGATCGAAGCGCGGTCGCGCGATCCCCGTGGCTCCAGCGCTGCAGGAAAGGGTTGAAGGAGTCGTCGAACCACGTCTGGAGGTCGTGGCTCAAGCGTTGGAGGGCCTCGATGGTCATCGGCATTGTGGTTCCGGGGGTAGTTGGCGGTGGGGTGGGGGTCATTGCGATGAGCAGCGCCTCTCTCATGGCCGCGGCCGACGGGTACCTCTCCGAGGGCGTCTCATGCGTCGCTCGGCGGAGGACCGGCGCGAGACGCGCCGCGAAAGGTCCGGTCGGCGTCGGGCCATCAGGGTCGCCGCCGGTCAGGAGCGCCTGGAGCACCCGACCGACCGAGTAGACGTCGCTGGTGGCCTCTGCCTGACACCCACGGAGCTGCTCGGGCGCCGAGAAGCGATCCGTGCCCAGACCATGGCGGGTCATCCCGTCGGTGTTGGGCACCCAAGCGAGGCCGAAATCCACGAGGCAAGGCTGCCCCGTGGGTCGACGGATGATGTTTCGCGGGCCGACGTCGCGGTGGAGGACCCCCGCGTTGTGCGCGACCTCGAGGGCGTCGAGGAGGTTCAGCGTGAACCCGACCGCGTCCTCTGGCGGGAGGGGGCCGTGATCCGCCATGAACCGATCAAGGCTCTGGCCTTCGACGAACTCCAACTCGAGATATGGTATGCCCTGACGGTCCTCGCCAGACCGTCGGAACCTCACGATGCCGCGGTGATTCACCGCTTCGAGGATGTCGATCTCCCGCTTGAACCGCCGCCGCGTCTCCGGCTTGAATGCTGACGCGGACTGCAGCACCTTCACTGCGCAAGAGGCGCCGGTGGAGCGGCAGCGCGCGGCCCAGACCTCTCCGGTCGCGCCGCGCCCGACACAGCCGAGGAACTGATACCGGTCCCTAAGCAGAAGCGGCCCAATGAGCGGGGGTAGACAACGGAGCACGGAGTCTGGGTCCAATCCCGTCCGGAGTCGTCGAGGGCGCTCGAACGGTCCTTCGGCAAGTCGCGGCTTTAACTCGTGAGCAAGCGCCTCGGCCTCGAGCGTGTGCGTCCGGTGCTCCAGTGCGTCCCGAAAGGTGAAGCGTGGCGACGTTCGATCTCCGTCAATGGAAGTGAGTACGACGCAGCGAGCCTCCCCGCTGTAGCGACTCGCGGTCTCTGGGGGCGACGCCCACTGGATCAACGGCGCGAGGGTGAGCGCCTCCGTGCGATCCTCTGAGAGGAGAATCGGCACGCCGTCAGGGAGGTGCGCCGCGCCCCGCAACGACATCAAGTCCTCTACGCGTTGGACGCCGCGCAGAGGGAAGAAGTCGAAGTGCGCGACCCCGGCGACGTTTCGGGAAGGATCGATCCACCCCAGCAGGTGATTTCCGAACGTGGAGCCGACCGCTGACTCGAAGACCCCGATCGTGGGAGCCAAACCGCGCAGCACGTTGGAAGCTCGAGCCGCTGACAAGCCGCGGGCGTCGTGCGTGATGTCGTTTCGCGCGACGACGAGCGAATCGAACGCGCTACGCCACGTCGAAGCCCGGTCGGCGAGGGTATCGAAACCGATGACGAACGCTCGGCGGTTCCGACGTAGGCGCCGCATCGCCTCGTCGAACAACGACAGGAGCTTCCCCGCTCCCGCGTTGTTGAACATCCAGATGATGTCTCCGCACTCAGAGAGGTCCTCCGCCTCATAACTCGCCATCAGGTCCGCGAGAGCCACGCAGGCGATGAACTCCAGCGTCGCCTCGAATTGCGCGATCGCGCACTCGAGGCGCTGAACGTCGTCGGCGCGCTCGAAACGCCGCTTGTGATGGGCGCTCAACGGTTGTGGCAGCGCGTAGCGCCACACCTCGTAGACCGCCGACGCAGGTTCTCGCTCTCCGCCCTCCGCGCTCACGGGCGAACGTTCTATCGAAGTCAACGACTCGCTGACAAGCGCCACGCCGCGGACGCCACTCTGCGACGACCTCCTCGGCGGCTCGCTCGGTCCGACGCACCAAGGGGTGTCGCGGCGCCGGCGCTTCGGATAGCCTCCTGGCGCGATGACCCAGGGAGCGGCGAGGCCAGTGCGAGAGTGGAGCCTTCACGTCGACGAGTCGGGGAACTTCGACGACCCGGAGGAGGTCGTCCTCGTCGCGGGGGCCATGTTCCACGAGCCTGTGACGCGGAGGGGCGACGAGATCCTGCGCGCCGCGCTCAAGCGCATGGACCCGCTCATTCCCTATCCCCCGCACGCCACGGAGCTCGCGCTGATCGCGTGGTGGGTCGCCGCCTGGCGCTTCGCGGACCCCTCGGTCCGCGTGAGCCACCCGGCGCGCGCGCACCTCGACCGCGCGTCGGAGGTGGTAGAGCGCAACGCGGCTCGACCCGAGCTCGCGACCTTCACCGCGGCGCTCGCAGCGGAGCGAAGGCCATCGTACGAAGCCACGCGCGCCGCCTCGGACTGGCTCGCGAGGAACGAGCCCGGGGTCGCGGCGCGACTGCGCGCGCTCACGCGGCAGGCGGAGATCGACTACCAGCACCTTGGTGAGGAGCTCCAACGTCGCTTCGGCCCAGACGGGGCCTTCGTCGTCGCGGCGATGGACCCGGGGCGAGCTCACGCGATCACCACGGAGACGGGCGACCGGTACCTGTCGCTCCTCGTGGTTCTCTTCGAGCGGATCTTCGCGGTGCTCCGCGCGCGCCCGGCGGAGCGTCACGTCGTGAGGGTCACCGCGGCGGTTCGTCACGTCTCCGTGCCCCTCGTGGGCCGTCGACCGCTGCGCCCTCAGGACCTCGGTGACTGCGTCCGCCGGGCTGAGCGCTTCGCGCTCGATCCTCCGTCGGGGCCGGTGGATCCCTTCATCCGTGTCGTCCCAGGGACGACCCCTCGCTACGACCAGAACGCCCCGCCGGGGATCGTCCTCGCCGACTTCGTCGCCCGTGGCCTTCGCCACGCCGTCCGCGACCTCTCTCAACAGTGGTCAACCGCGGAGGCGCGGGCAGAACGTGGCGTGCGCTTCCCGGCGAGCGTCGTTCCTCGCGTGACGCCGGGAGGAGCCCGGTGCCCGACCGTCGCCGCTGTCGGAGAGCCGCGAGCGCGGGTCGCCTTGGCCTTCGCTGGCGGGGTCGTTCCGCCGGCGGCCGGCAACACCTGGATGGACCAACAAGCCGACGCGTGGATCACCGTCGCCACGGCGCTCTGAGGGGAGGGAACGCGTGAGACCTTCAGTGATCCTCGATGCCCTCCGACGGAACCCTAACGACGCCGGGGCGTGGGAAGCGCTGGACGCATTGTTGGCGGCGCGCGCTGCCAGGTGCGTGGGGTATGCACAAGCGCGACGCGACGCGGCGCAGACGGTCGCGTACAAGCTCCTCGTGAAGCTACGCGATGACACGCTCGGCGTCCGCGCGGGGTCCGACGGTGAGGTCGTGCGCTACCTCGACGCGATGCTCTCGAACGGCTGGAAGGACGACCTCCGTCGAGACAAACGAGTCGTCTATGACGACGAGGTCGTCGAAGGGCAGAGGGCGCTCGACGACACCCAGGAGGAAGAGTCCTTCCTGCCGGACGACCTCGAGACAGCGCGGGGGGTCTTCGACCGCGTCGCGGCGACCATGATCGAGAGGCTGAGAGCGGAGTACCGCGAAGGGAGGGAACGTGCCGGTCGCCAGGTGCTGGAGCTCTACTTCTCCGAGGAGACCGTCGAAGCGCTCGTGGCGCGTGACCAGGGCGTCGACCCGAGCGACGCGCGAGCGGTGAAGACCGCCGTCGATCGCGCGATGAAGCAGCATCAGCGCTTCCGCGAGGGGATGCTGTCCACGGCCGACGCCATGCGCGAACGCGGGACGCTCGACGAGGAGTCTCACCGGCTGGTCTGCCGCATGGTGCAGGAGATGAAGCGTCGATGAGCACGCGGATGATCGCCCGCTGCGTCTGGTCGTGGAGGGGTGTCAGCCGCTGGCACCTTCGCGCGTCTACGAGACCATGGCGCGGGTCTCACGCGTCCGCCGACGTTCGTGCGCGAGGAGAACGCTGATGGAAACCATTCCCGCCGAGGTCATCACCGCGTTCGGCCTCCACCCTGAGCTCAGGGCGAGCGCCGCTGGGGAAGACCGCGCGCTCGACGATCACATCGGGCGAGGCTTCGCGTTGTTGCCGTCGGAGCTGAGTCCTGCGGCGGTGGAGGACGCCCTCGCCTCGTCGACGCCGGTGCGCTCGTTCGCCGCGTTCGCGGCGCGTCTGGGCGCGCCTGACGCCCAAATCGTGCGCGCGGACCGGGTCCCGGGGCTGTACCTCGTCGTCCCTGAGGGGCTCGACGTTCAAGCGGTGGGACCCGTGAGCACCTACGAGGGAGCGACGGTGGTCGATGCGCGCGGGACCACGGTGTGGGTAATGCTCGCGGGCAGCGGAGGGGACGCGCTCCTCCGCTTTGAGGGGGATGTGATGCAGTGGTTCGATCTCGAGAGCGACGCCCCGACGGCGTTGTCCGGTCTGGAAGGCTGGTCGCCACCGCCACCGGTGATGCTCAAGGCGCCTCCTGTGGAGGACCTGTTGGGGGCCTTCGACGCGCCTTCCTGGCTCACTGCGCCGTTGCGTACCGACGGCCTGATCGACGCTTACTCCGCGTGCGCGGCGGTCGCGACCGTGGGCCGACTGTGGTCCCCGAAGGGCACCGCGACCTCTCCCGCAGCGGCGATGGCGCGAGCGCGCGCGGGAGACGATCCGCACGCCCGCGCTCAGCGCTGGTTCTCCGCGCAGACGCTCCCTGTGAAGGAGGCCGCGCGCGACGCCGCGGTGATCGAGGCCGACACGCTCGGCGACGAGCTGGAGGCCCTCGTGAGTACCGCGGCGGAGGACCGCGAGCTCGCGAGGCTCGACGCGGTGCGGTGGCTCGAGCGGCGCGATGACCTCGCGTCGGCGGCGTGGCTGTTCCGCGAGGAGTCGTTGGGGGGGGGGCGCCCCCCCCGCCGCCCCCC
>JAEYZO010000613.1 GCA_023428035.1 Pseudomonadota bacterium
TATGCGTTCGTCGGCAGCGTCTGATGTGTATAAGTGACAGATCGAGCACCTGCCCGTCGAAGACGCGACCGTCGACGTGATCCTCTCGAACTGCGTGCTGAACCTCGTGCCCGACAAGGCCCAGGCCTTCCGCGAGGCCTTCCGGGTGCTCAAGCCCGGAGGCCGCCTCGCGGTGAGCGACGTGGTGCTGCTCTCTGCCCTCCCCGACGCTCTGCGCGCCGACGTGAACGCCTACGCGGGCTGCGTCTCGGGCGCCGTCACCGTGAGCGAGGTCGAGTCTCACCTGCGGGCGGCGGGCTTCACCGCGGTGAAGGTCACGCCCAAGCCCGAGAGCCGTAGCTTCATCGCCGAGTGGTTCCCTGGAACGGGCGCGGAGGACTACGTGGCCTCGGCGACGATCGAGGCGACGCGACCGGGCGCGGTGAAGTCCTGCTGCGCGCCGAGCTGCTGCGAGTGAGCGCATGCTGACCCTCGACTCCCGCGACGCCTGGGGCGCGCTCGCCCACACGCTGCGCCCGTACATCGCGCGACGCGTGGCCGCGCCCGCCGACGTCGACGACGTGCTGCAAGACACCCTCCTGCGGCTGCACAAGGGCGTCGGGGGTCTGCGCGACGACGAGCGCTTCGGCCCGTGGGTGTACCGCGTGGCGCGCAGCGCGGTGGCCGACCACCGGCGCGCGAGGGAGCGTCACCCGCTCACCGACCGCGACGCCCCCGACGCGCCCGAGGAGGGCGAAGACGCGCGGGAGTTCACCTGCGACATCCATCGCTACATGGGAGACCTCGTCGCGCTCTTGCCCGAGCCCGCGCAGACCGCGGTGCGTCGGGTGGAGCTCGACGGGGCCTCGCAGGCCGAGGTCGCGCGGGAGCTGGGCGTCCCGCTGTCGACGGTGAAGTCGCGGGTGCAGCGGGGGAGAGGTCGGCTGCGCGCGATGGTGGAGCGCATCTGCGCGGTCACCCTCGACGCGAGAGGGCGGGTCGTCGCGTGCCACTCGAAGGGCGACCCCTGCTGCGGCCCCGCGCGCTGAGCTCGGGCCTCACACCGAGCCCCGCGCGAGGTGCAGCGCCCAGCCCGCCAAGGCGCCTCCGGCGATGAGCCAGGTGGTGTTGACCTTCCACCGCAGGAGGAGCAACGCGCTCACCGCCGCGAGGAGCGCCGTCGGGACGTCGACCACCGCCGCCGCGCCCAAGCGGAACGACACCACGGCCATCAGCGCGAGAGAGGCGGCGTTCACCCCGTCGAGGAAGGCGCCGGCCCTCGCGGACCCGCGCAGCCGCGGCACCAACGGCCCGCTCAGCGCGACGAAGACGAAGGCCGGGAGGAAGATCCCCACGGTCGCGACGATCGCTCCTGCGGGACCAGCGAGCACGTAGCCGATGAAGGTCGCGGTGGTGAACACGGGCCCCGGCGTCACCTGCCCGACGGCGATCGCGTCGACGAGCTGCGCTTCGGTGAGCCAGCGGAGCCGCACGACGAGGTCCGCGCGCAGGAACGCGAGCAGCACGTAGCCGCTGCCGAAGAGCACCGAGCCGGTCTTGAAGAACACCCAGAACAGCGACGGGAGCGTGACCGCGCCCGCCGCCGCGCCCGCCGCCGAAGGCGCGAGGGGCCACAGCGGACGGAGGTCATCGGTCTTCGCGCCGTCGGCGGTGGACGCGCGGAGCAGCATGGCGAGGCCACATCCGAAGAGCACCGCGAGCTCGTGCACGCCGAGCGCGGAGAGCGCCGCGGCGACCACCGACACGACGCGCAGGGACGTGGTCTTCGCGGCCTTCGGCGCGAGCCCCCAGAGCGCCTGCGCGATCACCGCGAGCACCACGGGCTTGACCCCGTAGAGGAGCCAGCGCGCCGTGGGCACGGCGCCGTAGCGCGCGTAGACGTGCCCCAGCGCGCCGGTGATGAGCATCGCGGGGGCGATGAAGCACGCGCCCGCGACCACGAGGCCCGACCAGCGCCGGCGCTCCCAGCCGACGTGGATCGCCATCTCGGTGGAGTTCGGCCCGGGGATGAGGTTGGTCGCGCCGAGCAGGTCGAGGAAGCGCTCCTCGGTGAGCCAGCGACGACGGACGACGACCTCGTCCTCGATCATCGCGACGTGCGCGGCGGGGCCGCCGAAGGCCGTCGCGCCGAGCCGCAGGAAGAGCGCGGCGAGCTCCCCGAGCGACGTGCGCGGAGCGCTCGCGGCTTCGACCGTCGCCTCTGTCGGGGCCATCTCGGCGAACTTGTCGACCACGGGCGCGGCCGCCGCAAGCCGCCTGCCCGTAACTCGCGCGGCCCCCTGCCCGTCAGCCATGATCCCGCCATGACCCAGGGACGCTTCGTCGTGCTCGAAGGCATCGACGGCGCCGGCACCACCACCCAGACGCAGCGCCTCGTGGGAGCCCTGCGCGCCCGCGGCGTGAAGGCCCACGCCACGCGCGAGCCCTCCGACGGCCCGGTGGGGACGATGATCCGCCAGGCCCTCGCGGGTCGCCTCGTCGCCCCTCCCATCGCGGGCGGCGGCGCCCCGGGCTGGGCCACGATGGCCCTCCTCTTCGCGGCGGACCGCACGGACCACCTCCAGTGCGAGGTGCTCCCTCGGCTCGCGGCGGGCGAGTGGGTGGTGTCGGACCGCTACGACCACTCCAGCGTGGCGTACCAGGGTGTGACCTCGGGCGACGCGGCCGTGACCGAGTGGATCAGGGTCATCAACGGGCGCGCGAGGCGGCCCGACCTCACGGTGGTGGTCGACGTCTCCCCCGCGGTGGCGAGGGAGCGGCGCGCCGCGCGGGCAGGGGCGCGAGAGATCTACGACGACGACGGATTGCAGTCGCGGCTGGCGGGCTTCTACGGGCGCATCGAGGCGCACTTCACGGGCGACCGGGTGGTGCACGTCGACGGCGACCGCGACGCCGACGCGGTGCACAGAGACGTGATGAAGGCAGTGGAGGCGCTCGATGCGGAGGGCTGAGGGAGTGATGTTGCTCGCGTTCTTGTCGGCGCACTGCGCGGGCGCGAGGCCCGGGGTCGAGGACCCGAGCGAGATCCCGGCGGCGCCGACCACGGGGAGCGCGGGGAGCGCGGCGAGCGGGGGCGAGGCGCAGGACGAGGGCCCGTCGACGCTCACCCGCGCGGTGCTGTCCGAGGCGGTGCGCGGGGGCTTCGGGGCGTTCTTGTCAGCGGTCACGGTGAGCCCGGTGCTGCGGAGCGGGCGCTTCGTGGGCTTCAGGCTCGACGAGGCCCGGCACCTGCGACGGTGGAACGCCGCGGGCCTGCCCCTGCGCGCGGGCGACGTGGTGACCCGGGTGAACGGCCGGAGCATCGAGCGACCGGGCGACGCCCTCGCGGTGTTCCAGGGGCTGATGGCCGCGACGGAGATCAGGGTCGAGGTGCTCCGCGACGGCGCCCCGCAGGAGCTCCGTCTGGCCGTGCAGCCCTAGAACGGCGATGATGCGCGGCATGGAACCCACGCTCCTCGAGTGCCCCGCCTGCCGCCGTCACGCGCGCGCCGACGAGCCCGCGTGCCCCTTCTGCGCCGCCCCCCTCGCGAAGGGCGCCCCTACGCCGCGGGGTAGCGCCCCCG
>JAEYZO010000641.1 GCA_023428035.1 Pseudomonadota bacterium
CGAGGTGACGCACTGGCCGGTCGCGCCGCACCAGCCGCAGCCGACGCGGCCCGCGCAGGCGGCGCAAGTGGTGGAGGTGGAGCAGGGGTCGCTGCCGGTGCACTCCGAGGGGAGCCAGGCCCAGCCCATGGGGCAGGTGCCGGTGGTGGGGCCCGTCGCGGTGCCCGGCACGCACACGCCGAAGAGGCCGCACCAGCCGCAGCCCGCCTGCGGGGTGCACCCGCCGCAGGAGCTCGCCACGCACGACGGCGGAGGCCCGCTGTCGACCCTCACCCCGGTGTCTCCCCCCGTGTCGGGGAGGCTCACCCCGCGGTCGTCGACCGACGAGCCGTCAGACCCCGCGCCGGTGTCGTTTGTGCCCACGTCGAGCTCCGACGGGCCCTCGCCGGGGTCGACGCGGTCGAGGCCCGGGCCGGAGTCTTCTCCCGCGGCGGGGATGTCGAAGCTCGGGGTGGAGATGTCGTCCCCCTGGGTCGACGCGTCGTCGTCGTCGAACGTGAGGGTGCCGTCGTCGACCTGCGTGGCGGAGGCTGAAGCGAAGAGCCCGCGGCCGCGGGCCATCCATCGAAGAGCGCGCATGGGAGGGGATGCTGGCCGGACGATGCGCGCAAGCGCGCCGCCCGCGCAAGGGGCGCCTACTCCGTCTGCGCACGGTTCCACGGGGGCATCGCTTGTGGTGGCATCGCGCGCGTGAGCCCTACCCCTGACGAGTCCGCGGCCGATTCGCCGGGCTTCATCGCCGCGACCTCCCGCGACCTGCGCGAGCTGGCCTCGTCGCCCCGCGAGCTGTGGCTGATCTTCGGCGTGAAGCTCCTCGAGAGCGTGGCCTACTTCGCGATCTACAACCTCCTGGTCGTCTACCTGCACGAGGACCTGCACTACGGCGACGTCGCGGGGGGAGCCCTCGCCGGCACCTGGCTCACGGCGATCTCGGTGCTCACCTTCGTCTCGGGCTTCGTCGCCGACTCCCTCGGGATCCGCAGGGCGATGCTCGCGTCGGTCACCTCCTGCGTGCTCGGGCGGCTGCTCCTCACGCTCAGCGCCTCTCGCCCCATGGCCATCGCGGGGCTCGTGGTGATGACCTGGGGCGTGGCCTCGATGCTCCCCACGATGACCGCGGCGGTGCGGCAGTACACCCGGCGCTCCACCGTGGCCTTCGCCTTCAGCTTCTTCTACGTGCTGATGAACGTGGGCGCGCTGATCGCGCCGCTCACCGTGGGGTGGTTCCGCCGGCACTACGCGCAGGGGGCCGACCTCCTGGGCTCGCACCTCTCGTCGAGCCGGCTGATCTTCGCCGTGGGGGTGATCGCCACCGTCGCGAGCTACGCGCTGGTGCTCGCGATGCGGCCCGACGCGGTGGTGGCGCGGCTCCGCCGCGAGGGCCACGCGGACCCCGACGAGGTGGTGCGGCCCAACGAGACGCCCGAGATGGCCGAGCGACGTCGCGCGCCCTGGGCGGTGCTCACCGAGGTGGTGGGCGAGCCCGCGTTCTGGCGCTTCATGCTGCTGGTGTCGCTGCTGGTGCTGGTGAAGCTGATCTTTCAGCACGCGCACCTGACCTGGCCGAAGTACACCCTGCGGGAGTTCGGGCCGGGCTTCGACTTCGCGACGTACTGGGCGATCAACCCCGCGATGATCATCGTGCTCACCCCCCTGGGCACGGCGCTCACGCGGAGGCGGTCGGCCTTCACGAGCATCGTGGCGGGCGCGTTCTTGAGCGCGTTCTCGGTGTTCTTCATGGTGGCCTCGACGAGCGTGGCCGCGAGCGTGGCCTTCATCGTCACGCTCTCGCTCGGCGAGGTGCTGTGGTCGCCGAGGCTCTACGAGTACACGGCCACCATCGCGCCGCGGGGCAGGGAGGCGTCGTACATGGGGCTGTCGCAGCTCCCGATGTTCCTCGCGAAGCCCTTCGTGGGCTACCTCTCGGGCTACCTGCTCATGGGCTACTGCCCCGAGGCGGGCGCGAGGAACAGCCAGATGATGTGGGCGATCATCGGGGGCACGACGCTGGTGGGGCCGGTGATGCTGGTGGCGCTGCGGAAGGTGATCGAGCGGCCGCGATCCGTGGCAACCTCCGGGGCATGAGCGAGGTTCCTTCGGGGAGGCCGCCTGCGGGCGACGAGGTGATGGTGGCCGAGGCGCTGCGCGAGGTCTTCGCGCAGGTGGGCCTCGCGAACCCGGCGTTCCGCCGGATGCTCCTGCGCCTGGAGCAGCTCCGCACGCCCATCAAGGACGAGGTGAACGCCTTCAAGGTGCTGCAGCGGGCCTGCGCCGAAGAGGCCGCCCTGGTCGAGGCCATCACCGCGCGGGGCCTGGTCGACCCGCGGTCCATCGACCCGCGGCTGGTCAGCCCCGAGGGCGGGAGGCTGGTGCAGGGCTTCACGCGCTTCATCGAAGACGACGGCGTGCGCTGGGTGCGCAAGGGCATCGCGGCGGCGACGCAGCAGCCGCGCTGAGCCCCCTGCGCGGGTGTTCCCTGCCACGGGGCGGTCGAGTACTTACTCTCACCATTCATGGCCGCCGAGGGCGCCGCAGGGCGAGAAGTCCGCCAGATCGACATCGAGGGCATGACCTGCGCGGCCTGCGTGCAGCGCGTCGAGAAGGTGCTCAAGCGCGTTCCGGGCGTGACCGACGCCACGGTGAACCTCGCCACGCGGCGCGCGACGCTCGGGGTCGAGCCCACGGTCACCGACGACGCCCTGGTCTCCGCCGTGGAGCGCGCGGGCTACGCCGCCACGCCGCACAAGACACAGACGCTGGCCGACGTGGCGCCGTCGTCCGACGAGGCGAGGCGGGTGCTGCTCGCGGCGGCGCTCTCGATCCCCCTGATGGTCGTCGCGATGGCGCCCGCGGCGCAGTTCACGGGGCACGGCTGGCTCCAGCTCGCGCTCGCCCTCGCGGTGCTGCTCGGCCCCGGGCTCGCGCTCACTCGCGCCGCGCTGAAGAGCGCCCTGCACCGCGAGGCCACGATGGACACCCTGGTCGCTCTCGGGGCCTGGGCCGCGGTGGGGGTGTCGATCCCCGCGCTCCTGGCGAACCCGGGTCACCCGGGGCACGGGCACTACTGGTTCGAGACCGCGGGGATGATCGTCAGCTTCGTGCTCCTCGGTCGCTGGATCGAGTCGCGCGCGCGCAGGCGAACGGGCGACGCGTTGAAGGCGCTCGCGGAGCTCCAGCCCGCGACGGCGCGGCGGGTGAACGCCGCGGGCGACGACGAGGAGGTGAGCGTCGACGCGCTGCGGGCGGGCGACCGGGTGCGCGTGGGCTCGCACCAGAGGGTCCCGGTCGACGGCGTGGTGCGCGCGGGGCGGAGCCACGTCGACGCGTCGCTGATGACGGGCGAGAGCCTCCCGGTGGCGGTGAGCGCCGGGGCCGAGGTGGTGGGCGGCGCGGTGAACCACGAGGGCGCGATCGAGGTCGAGGTCACGCGCGTGGGGGCCGACAGCGCGCTCGCGCAGGTGGTGTCGCTGGTCGAGCGCGCGCAGGGCTCGCGGGCCCCGGTGCAGCGCGTGGCCGACCGGGCGGCGGCGATCTTCGTGCCCGCGGTGATCGCTGTGTCGGCGC
>JAEYZO010000654.1 GCA_023428035.1 Pseudomonadota bacterium
CCCCGCGGGGCGGGGTTCCCCGCGCGCGCTTCCCCGGCCCCCGGCCACGCGCCGCCGGGTGACGCAGCGGGCCTCGACGCGTCGAGAGCCCGGCTCATCGAGATGCTCGCGCACGGGCAGGAGCTGCTGCAAAGCGGGCTCACCTTGGGGCTGCGCGCGCGACGTGAGGCGATCGAGCGCGTCGAGAGGGAGGTCGACGAGCTGTTGACTCAGGTCGAGGCGCTCCACTGCGCGTTGTCTGTCGGTGAGGCCGTGCTGGACGACGGAGCCTGCGAGCCCGCGGCCGCGTCTCACGACGTGAGCGAGGACGTAGCGCCGGTAGAGGCAGTCACGTCGCGATTAGAAGCTGACGCCCAGCGCGATGACGACGCGGCTGGTGTGTCGAACCTCGTCGGGATTGGTGACGTTGAGCCAGAGGCTACCGGTCTGCCTCTGGAGGCACGCACGGACGAAGCGGCTCCGCGAGGCGAGGAGCCCGAGGCGAGGAGCGCCCCGAGCGACGATGCGGGCGCCGAGTCTCCCCACCGGTCGTCCGTGCCTCCGGCAGCCGACGAGACGCTCGTCGAGGCGGGGCCGGAGACCCCTCGACGCCCGAGCGAGGCGGACCGCGTTGACAGCGTGTACTCGCGCTTTGACCTGTATCTCCAGCGGCACGCCATGGATCACGCCGGGGTGGTGGTGACGGCGCCGTGGTGCGGCGCGGGCTTCGGTGATGCGCTCCGCGGGAGGCTCGACTCGCTCCTTGAGGCTGACGAGCCGAACATCGCGGAGCTCCGGATCGTGAGCCGAGCGCTCCGAGCGCTCGGCAGCGAGGACGTGATCGAAGACGACGACGCGCTGTCGCTCTGGCACCTCACCGCGGCCGCGCCTCGGGTCGAGCGAGCCGTGCGCGCCGAGCGGCTGCGGCGGTTGCGAGACGCGGCGAGGGCCATCTCGCTCACTCCGTCTTCGTCGTGGCGGTGGGTCGTCGCCCTCGAGGCGCTCGCGTCGACGACGGCCGACCCGCTGGACCGCAAGGAGATCGAGGACATTCACGAACTGGTCGCCTTCGAGGCGCAGCCGCTGCGTGACGTGCTCACCGACCTCGCCGCGATGACCTCGCAGGGAGAGTCGGCGGTGAGCGCAGTACGAGCGGCGATCGCGAACACCGAGGAGACCTTCGAGTCGGCGGCCGCTAACCTGGCGGCCTCGCGCGAACGGTTTCACGACTGCGTCAAGCGCTTGTGGAGCGCGTGCGGCGGCAAGGTTCAACGGACGCACTGCCGCGAAGCCTGGGCGCATTTCATCAACCAGGTTCAGCCTGAGCTCCAGCGGCTATACCCCGTGGATCACGGAGGCGTCCCCGCGCTGAGCTCTGCGGACGAGGCAGCGTGGATCGCGCGCTTGGAGAAGCGGCACGAGAAGATCGCCGACCGGGGCGGGGCTCGCCTCACGGATCGAAGGACGATGGACGAGTCCGCGTCCGAGATCGCCGCCAGCGCTCGGGAGGTCATCGGGGACGCCGAGCGTGTCGAGGTCGTGCGGTCTCGGCGCGAGCCCTCCGCCACGATGCGCCGGGCGATCGATCATGTGCGTCAGTTGAGAGCTCTGGTAGAGGCGGGGGCGTTGTACGGCGTGGAGTCTCGCATCGCGAGGTGCGTGCTCGGCGTGATCGACGCGGGAGACGCGGCGCGGCCGAAATCGCGAGATGTGCTCAGGGAGGCTGAGATCCTGCTCGAGGACGTGTTCCGCAGGCCCGCGATGGTGACCGCCTTGGGGCTGATCGGTGATGCTGGCGACGTCAGCCTCGCGGAGGTGAGGGACCCTCTCAGGGCCGCGGCGCATCTGTTCGACACGCCGCAGGAGGCTCGCGGGATCGACGGGATGATCAAGTGGGCCGAGGCGGCGGGGGACATTACGCTCGTCGAGCCGCTGTTGCCGCGGCTCGACGACGCGGTCCGACGGAGGGTCCGCGACGCTCGCGCCGCGGCGGGGGGGCGCCTCCTACGCGAGGTCGACGAGGCGTCAGCGTTGGTCTCGACGCTTCACGCCTTGGCTGATCCTTCAGCGTCGAAGTGGGCGCGGGTGCTGATCGAGGTGCGCCAGGACATCGAAGCCGTCGGTGAGAGTCCGTCGCCGCTCGCGTTCTGGACGTCTTGGTTGAGAGAGGTCCGTCGCTCGCTCAACGCCGACCATGACCGGGCGCTGTCGGCTCTGCGCGCCGAGGCTGACGGGATCCGCGACGACCGCGGAGGCGCCGCTCGCCGCGCGCTCGACGACGGTCGCTACGCAGAGGCCGTTCGGCTGGTTCGCGAGGGCGACGCTGGCGACGTCGGCGTGGAGGTCCGGGCGACCCGATGGCGGTGGCAGGCCGCGGAGCGGTGGGGCAACCCCCAGCTGGTGATTGAAATGTCGCGCGGCCTCGACGAGCTCCGTCGGCGCTGGAGCGAGGGCATCACTGGGGATCACCACAAGGATCAGCGTCTCCGCACCCTCTTCCGGGACGAGTTCCTGAGGGACCTCGACGCCGTCAGCGGCTCGGACGCTGTCATGGTTGAGTGCGTTCGCTTGCGACGATGGTTCGCGGAGCAGGGAGTAAACCCCGTCGCGCTCCCGCAGCTCGCGGATCACGGGCGGCTGGTCCTGATGACCCCCGCGGTGCCCGTGGCTCGACCCGAGCTCGTCCAGCGCGTCGCCGAGGCCGTTGCGGGGCGGAAGGGCGACCTCGTCATCGTGCTCACGCCGAGGATCACCCCGGAGGGTCGAGCGAGGGTTCTGAGGGAGCTGCGATCCCGGCATCTCCGCGGGGCGGTCCTCGACGACCTCGATTTCTGCAGGTTGATGGAGCCCGGAGGCGTGCGGCCCCTCGGGCCCCTCGGCATCCTCGAGGTGCTGCTCGAGCAGCAGCGGTGGAGCACCGTCTCTCCGTATCAGGTCGCGGAGGGACAGAACACTCGGGTCGAGATGTATTTCGGTCGCGCTCTCGAGGCCGAGCAGCTCTGGAAACAGGCAGCGTTCAGCCGTGTGTTCTCCGGGCGCAAGCTCGGGAAGACCGCGTTGTTGCGCTTCATCGAACAATCTCAGGTTGAGCGTGCGCTGCCGTCTGGCAATCAGCTCCGCGTGGTGTACGTCCCCGCCGCGGGGGTCGACTCCGAACGGGCGATGATGGAGAGGGTGCTGTCCTCCCTGGCTGAGCGACTGGGAGAAGCGACCTGGACGTCCCCCAGGCCCGAGGAGTCACCGCCGGAGGCGCTCGAGCGATGCATCGGCGAGCGCTTGGCCTGCGCGCCAAACGAGAGCCTTCTGTTCTTCTTGGACGAGGCGGACGTTTGGGTCGAGCACGAACTCGCGCGCTACGAGACGGCGCGCGAGCGCAGCCTGAGCTTCGTGATGCGGAGCCGGATCGAGGCGTCGCGGGACGTCCTCGGCCACCCGAGGGCTCGCTTCGTCGTGAGCGGCTATCGGGTCACGAGTACGCAACAGGGAGCTTGGAGCAACTGGGGCGACGTGCTGCGGCTGAAGCCTCTCGAGGCCGAGGACGCGGTCGCGCTGATCACGCGCCCCCTCGCGCGCCTAGGGATTGACGCGCGCAGGGTCGCTCGGTCGCTCGTGTTTCGGTGCGGGTATCAGCCCGCGGTGATCCTCCGAGCGGGAGCCGTGCTCGTGGGGAGGATGGAGGAGAAGACCGGGCTCGACGACCGGGCGCGCCGGGCTGTCGAGGTCACAGACGACGTCGTCGACGCCGTGCTCGGAGACGACCAGGTGCGCGGCGAGATCCTCCAGGTCGTACGGAACAATTTTCAAGGGAACGAGCGCGGCGGCGCGGTGTTCGGCGCGCTGCTTCAGGAGATGCAGTCGCGGCCCGCGTGGCAGCCCCTCGATGACGCCGTCTCGCGGGTGTCCGAGCGACTCCGCTCCATCGCGACCGACGTGGACTCCATCGCCATCCCGGTTGGAGGAGGCACGCTCGAGGGGGAGGTGCGGCAGCGGCTCCAAGACCTCGTCGACCGCGAGATCGTCTCCTCGCTCGGACGACGCGATGAGTACGCGCTCCGGTTTCCTCACCTCGCGCCGGTGCTCCAACCCCTGACCGAGTCGGCGTTCGTGAACGAGCAGCTCGGTCGGGTCCGGGTCGGCGCGCGCGCGGTCACCGTCGAAGCCTGGGCGGCGCTCCCCATCGCCGAGGTCGAGGCGCTGCGCCGCGTGGTGTGCAGCGCGGAGGCCGACGTCCCCGTCGCGGCTCCCATCGTCGGCACCCATTGGATCGCCGCGATGACAGACCCGCGCGTCGGGCTCGCTGATCGCTTAGGGAAGGTACGGGTCGAGCCCGTGACCGCGGCGACCTTGTCAGGGGTCATCGCCGCCGCTCGCTTGCCGGGCGCGGTGTTCGTCGGCGACATCGACGCCCTGCGCTTCGCGCTCGACCCCTCGACGCGCGAGGGTCTCGAAGGGGATCGGTACGTCATCGACGAGCGGGCCGATGAGCGCTGGGTGATCGACCGCGTGAGGTGGTGGTTCAGACGCGTGCGGGCCTACGAGTTCGAGGCGGGCGACGCGGTCGAGGTGATCTACTCGATGACGCGGGGCATCCCTTGCTTGCTGCGGCTCGCTGACACGATGCTCAGGGGTGAGTTCGGCGTGCAAGACGGCGAGACCGTCGATGACGTGACGTGGGACCGAGTGAGGGCTCGGCTTGACCACTTGGCGAAGGACGCTGCTACGGAGCTCGCGGGCGCGAGCTCGGCCGCGCTGACACGTCGAGAGAGGCAGATCCTGGCGATGATCTGCGCGGCGACGAAGACGACGGTCGATGGGGGGCGTGCGGACCGGGTCGTCGCCCGAGATATCCTCGCCGACATCACGGAGTTCTGGCCGCTGTATCGGGAAGAGTCCCGAGTCGATGCCGAACCAGTCGGGCACGACGAGTGGTGGCGTGTACGTCTGCTGCAGCTCAGCGGCGTTCTCCCAGCCACCGCGTGCGTGGGCCTCCCTCAGGAGCGTCTCTGCCGGGTCAGCGCCGACGACCCGCTCCGCGGAATGGTCGCGGAGTGGGTCGCGCAGCGCGCGCTGTGACGCTCTTGATCGATGGTCGCAGGCTCGGTGCGCTCGTCGCGGCGCGCGGGCGTGGCCTGGCCGAGGGGATCGAGCGGCGGCATTGGTGGGAGGGAGGGCCCGCTCGATCCGTGGCCCTACCGGAGTCGCCTGGGAAGTCCGTGTGCGTCGACGCGATCCGACGGCTTGCGGTCGGGCGCGACGACGGGATGAGCGGTTTGCGCGTCATAACTGTGCCGCGGTTGGGCGTGAACGCCGTGCAGGACGTGGCAGACGCGATGGGGGAGTCGATCCCACGAGAGGGGGCGAGCCAGCGCCTCTCCGCGCTCGGCGCGCGGTTGCGTTGGTCGACCTGGCTGATGCTTTGCGGCGTGGAGCGACCCGTCGAGCCGGCTCAGCTCACCTCGCTCCAGCGGCTCACCGACTCGCTCGCTCGAGACTTTGGCGCGCGGGCTGCCTGGGTGTTCTTGGTCGAGGACGGCGCCCAGGACGACCTGAGATGGGTAGAGATGGCCTCGCCTGGGCTTCCCTCCGACGACGGCGACGACTGGGAGTGGTACGTCCGCCACCGCCTTATCGCCGAGGCTGGAGGGCGCCTCGATGTCGCGATGGAGCTGGCGACGCCGCCATCGCTCTGGACCCTCGCCGACGATGCGTCGCTGGAGCGATACCTGGAGCGCACCGCGCGGGAGCGCTTCAGCGCGCTCCCTGACGAACTCCAGGCGATGATCGCGTCGGCGCTCGCGCGGCCCGAACGTGTCGGGCGGCTGCCGCGTCGCGACCTCGAGACGGCGCGAGGTCGGGAGCCCGCGCCGTGGGTCGTGCGGGGGTACTCGGCGAGCGCAGCCAAAGTCGCGCCGTGGCTCTGGCGAGCGGTCGTCTGCCGACCCGTCGCCTCAGCGCTGCTGCAGGCCTGCGCGGAGCTCGAGTCTGCCGAGAGGGCGGGGCGGTCGCCGATCGGGATGCCCGACGACGAGGCGTTGAGGGTCGCGGGTGAGTACGAGCGGCCTGACGGACGGGAGCGGCCGCACTACCACGCGATCAACATACTTCGACCCACCATGCCCTGGGATTTCGCGACCTTCGGTGCGTGGTTGTCCAGGGTCTCTTCCGACCGACGCCGCGTCGAGGCATTGCACGCGCTGCGCTCGTTGAGGAATCACCTGGCGCACGGTCACCACGCCGGCTGGCACGCCGTTTCAGTGGTGCGTCGGCTGCATCGCGAGCTGGTCGCCTGAAGTCCTCCAGGGCGCCCGCACGGCCGTGGGTGCTCTCGCCGCCGCTCCTCCCGCGACGCCGACGCTACACCGTCGCCCCTCGTTCTGTCCCTGACCCCCACCCGCCGCTTGCGACCCTGTCGCCGAGTCTGCGAAGTTCACCGCCGCCAGGCGGCGGCCCCGGCGCGGCGACAGGAGCGGTCCATGACGGTGGGAGCGATCTACGAGGTCGAGTACAGCCTGCACCTCACGGGCCTCGACCCGATGCGGGTGCTCCGCGTCGACGTCTCCGAGGGCCTCTCCGAGGTCGGCCACTGCGTCGTCGAGGCCCTCGCCCCGACCCTCGACACCGCCCTCAGCGAGCTCCTCGGCCTCGACGCCTGCCTCTCGGCCCAGCGCGTGCGCGTGCAAGACGGCTCCGCCAGCCCCGTCGGCGACCCCGCCTACTTCACCGGCATCGTGCGCGCCGCCGAAGACCGCGGGGTCGTCCAC
>JAEYZO010000695.1 GCA_023428035.1 Pseudomonadota bacterium
GGGGGCGGTGGGGCTCTGCGGGGCCTGCGCGACGACGGGGGCCACGGAGGGGCCGCGGCGCAGGGGCTACGACGACGAGGCCGCGAGGGCGGCGCTGGAGCGCTACGGGCCCCGCGCGGGGAGGTGCCTGCGCGAGGGGGTGAGGGTCACCGTCGAGGGGCGCTTCGTGGCCGAGACCGGTCGCTTCGCGGCGGAGCGGGCAGGGGCAGAGGGCGGCGCGCTCGACGAGACGACCCGCGCGTGCGTGCTCGGGATGCTGGAGCGGGCCCACGTCCCTCCCTTCGAGGGGGAAGACCGGGTGACCCGGTGGACCGTCGCGGGCGCGGGGGTGAGCGCGGCGGTGCGGGCGATGATGGCGCGCCGCGAGGAGGCCCCCTCGCGAGAGGGAGTGCTCGGTGAGGGAGACGTGGGCGCGGTGGCCGCGGTGCTCCGCCGCGAGGGGGCGGAGTTCCGCGCGTGCTACGAGCGGGCGCTGCTCGCGGACCCTGGGCTGCGGGGCCGGGTCGAGCTGCGCTTCGCGCTCACGGTCGACGGCCGGGTGGTCGAGGCGCGGGTGCTGGGCCCGCGGGGCTTCGACGAGGTGGGGCACTGCGTGCTGGGGCACCTGCGCGGGCTGAGTCTTCCGGCGCCGCGGGGGGCCTCGGTGGAGCTGCGCTTCCCCATGGACTTCCAGCCGCTCCGCTGAGCGTGGTGATTGTCGACACATCGATGACGGGTCGTCGTCAATGTGTGGCTTCATATTGACGACACATCGATCGTCGAGCCGTGGTGAAGGTAGACTCGTCGATCGGTCGTCGAGCTTGACGAGGGCGCGGGGGGGCTTCTATGGCGCTGACAGCGCCGGCGGCGGGTTCGCCGCGAGGGGCGCCGAGAGGAGCGGAGCGACGATGAAGATCCGACGCGCGAACGAGCGGGGCGACGCCGACCACGGGTGGTTGCGCTCGCGGCACACCTTCAGCTTCGCCGACTACTACGACCCGAAGTTCATGGGCTTCAGCGCCCTGCGGGTGATCAATGACGACCGCGTGGCGCCGGGGCAGGGCTTCGGCCGGCACTCGCACCGCGACATGGAGATCGTCACCTACGTGCTCGACGGCGCCCTGGAGCACAACGACTCCATGGGCAACGGGAGCACGATCCGCCCCGGCGAGGTGCAGCGGATGTCGGCGGGCACGGGCGTGCAGCACAGCGAGTTCAACGCGTCGAAGATCGAGCCCGTGCACTTCCTGCAGATCTGGGTGTTGCCCGACCGTCGCGGCCACGACCCGGGCTACGAGCAGCGCGCCTACCCCGAGGCCGAGCGGAGGAACACCCTGCGGCTGGTGGCCTCCCCCGACGGGCGCGAGGGCTCGGTGACGATCCATCAAGACGCGACGATCCGCGCGGCGCTGCTGGGCGAGGGAGACGCGGTGACCTACGAGCTCCCCGCGGGGCGCAAGGCCTGGGTGCACGTCGCGAGGGGGCGGGTGACGCTCAACGGCGAGCGCCTCGACGCGGGCGACGCCGCGGCGATCGAAGAGGGCGGCCCGCTCTCGCTCACGGGCGCCGTGGGCGACGACGGGAGGGTGGGAGAGGTCCTGCTCTTCGACCTACCGTGACGGCTACTGGTACTTCTTGAGGGTCTCGACGAAGACCTTGTCGGCGGCCTCGAGCCACGCCGCGGGCAGCTCGGCCACGGTCGCGATGCCCGCCTCGGCCCAGCGCTCGACGGCGCTCAGGCCCCTCGCGTCGGCGACGTTGTGGATGGGCGTGAGCGCCGCGTCGGCTACAGCCTTCGCGTGCTCGGCGTCGAGGAGGGTGAGCGCCGCGCGCAGCCCCGCCCGCACGCGCTCGGCCTCGATCTCGCTCAGCACCGGGTCCTTCGTGGTGCGGTGCACGGCGAGGTAGCGGCGCAGGAGCACCCCCGTGCCGTAGGTGCGGTAGAGGTTGCCCGCGGCGTCGACGAAGCGCGTGCCGGGGAGGAGCCGGTGGAGCATCAGGCGCACGCCCTGGGAGAAATTCCCTCGGATGGTGCCGTTCTCTTCGATGTCGACGAGGATGCGCCGCGCGCCCACGGTGAGGGTGACCCCATGGGCGCGGGCCATGCGCTCGACCATGGCCGTGCGCAGCGTTCGCACCACTGGCAGGTCGATCATGGGCGGCAGCAGCAGCCGCGCCCCGCCCGCGATGAGACCGTACATCGCCACCACGCTGTCGCTCGTCGACCGTTCGCTCATCGCGCTCTCGCCGCCGAGACTACCAGCCGCGGCGCCCAGCGCGAGAGTCGTGTTGACACCCCTTCGGGCCCTTTCGTACCGTCGCTGCGGCGATGGCGCGAGGGAGACGTTCGGCGGGGCTTCCTTGCGTGTTCGGCGCGGTGACGGCCCTCGCGGCCGCGCTCGCCCCCTCCGTGGCCCTCGCGCAGCCCGCGGGCGAGCCTCCGCCGCCCCTGCACCTCCTCAACGAGACCGCCCGCGTCGTCGATGTCGTCGACGCCTTCGACCCCGGCTCGCAGTTCTCCTTCCGCCTGAGCGCGGGCTACACCTTCTCCCGCCGCTCGACCACGATCTCTCGCGAGCTCCGGGTGAGCCCGCCCGCCACCTCGACGGGGCTCACCCAGTCACAGCCCGTGGCCGACTACACCGAGGGCACGCACACCCTGCTCGTCGACGCCGAGGTCGCGCTCTTCCGCGACCTGTCGCTCACCTTCGGCCTCCCGGTGATCCTCTCGAACACCCGCAGGCTGCGTGGCGCCGACGGCGTCGCCGCGGGCACCATCAGCAGCACCCTCGCCGACGGCTGGTCCGAGAATGGCCGGCCCACCACGCTGTTCGACTCCAGCTTCGACGCGCCCGAGCGCTCGGGCATCGACCAGGTCCGTCTGGGGCTGCGCTGGGCGATCTTGAACCAGCAGCGCGACCGCTCGAAACCGACCTGGCTCGTGGGCTTCGAGTGGCGCCCCCCCGTGGGCGATCAGATGCGCCCGTGCCGCGAGACCCCCGCGGGGGTCACCTGCCCGTCGACCTCGAGCGTGCCCCCACTGCCCCCCGATGGAGGCATCAACGCCACCCAGAGCTTCACCCGGCAGTCGTCGGGGCAGGGGCCGGGCATCTCCCGGGGCTTCCACGGGGTGTACTTTCAGACCGCCCTCTCGCGTCGGCTGGGCTACCTCGAGCCCTACGCGGGCTTCGACTTCCTCGCGGAGTTCCCGCTGCGGTCGTCGCCGTTCCGCTACTACGACACGCCCTTCGGTCAGCTCGCGAACTTCCCGCCCATCCAGAGCTCGCTCACCGTGGGCATGGAGATCATCCCCTGGGAGAACCGCGAGACCTGGCAGCGCATGATCGTCGACCTGCGCCTGCGCGGCACCTACCGCTCCCAGGGCCGAGACTACTCCCCCCTCTACGACGCCCTCGGCGCCTCGAACAGCCGCCCGCTGTTGCAACCCGGCTGCCCCTCGAACGCGCGAGCGAGCGACGGCTCGTGCCAGTCGGGCCGCGAGGTCTACTTCGACGGCCTCACCACCAACGCCTCGCACGTCATCCTCGGCGGCAACGTGATGGTCTCGGTGCAGCCCGCGAAGTTCCTGCGCTTCAGCCTGGGCGCGGGCTTCTCGTGGGTGTCTCCGCACTCGATCACCAGCACCGACGCGTGCAACCCCAACCAGGCCGTCGACCCGAACCACCCCGAGTGGCGCGGCGGCTGCGTGGGCAACGCCGCCCCCGACCCGACGCACCGCAACGTCATCGACGCCCCGGGCGGTCGCTTCACCACCAGCAACGACATCATCTTCGACGTGATGGCGTCGATCGCGCTCACCCCGCGGTTCTTCTGACCGACCGATGACCACCGAGGGTCGGCTCGTCGTCGTCGCGACGCCCATCGGCAACCTCGAAGACATCACCCTGCGCGCCCTGCGCTCGCTGAAGGAGTGCGACGTGGTGCTCGCGGAGGACACCCGCCGCACCCGCGCGCTCCTCACGGCCCACGGCGTCGAGCGGCCCGTCGAGCGCCTCGACGACCACGTGGTGAGGGAGCGCCTCGCGGGGGTGCTGGAGCGCATCGCGCACGGGTCGGTGATGACCCTGGTGAGCGACGCGGGAACGCCCCTGGTGAGCGACCCCGGCGGCGTGCTGGTGCGAGCCGCGATCGACGCGGGGCTCACGGTAGAGGCAGCGCCGGGCGCGAGCGCGGCGCTCTGCGCGCTGGTGGTGTCGGGGCTCGCGGCGCACGGGTTCCGCTTCGTGGGCTTTCTCCCGCGGGAGGGGATCGAGCGCCGGCCCGCGCTCACGGCGATCGCGAGAGACCCCTTGCCCACGGTGCTGTACGAGTCCCCCGAGAGGGCCGCGCGCACGCTGGAGGAGCTCGCGGCGCAGTGCGAGCCCGCGCGCAGGGGCGCGCTCTCGCGGGAGCTCACCAAGCGCTTCGAGGAGACCTGGCGGGGCACCCTCACGGAGCTCTCGGCGCGCGCGTCAGAGGGCGTGCGCGGAGAGGTGACCATCGTGGTCGAGGGCGCGCCCCCGCCCGCGGTAGACGACGCCGTGGACGTCGTCGACGACGCGCTCGACCGCGCGCTCGCGGCGGGGATGAAGCCCTCCGAGGCCGCGCGGGAGGTGGCCCGGGCGCTCGGCTTGAAGCGCGCCGACGTCTACGCGAGGGCGATGGAGCGCTCCGCCGCGAAGCGGGGGTAGCTCAGCGCTGCGGGGTGATGCGATCCAGCCCGCGGAGGTACGGGCGCAGCGCGGGCGGGACCGCCACGGTGCCGTCGGCCTGCTGGTACTGCTCCAGGATGGCGACGAAGGTGCGGCCCACCGCGAGGCCCGAGCCGTTGAGCGTGTGCGCGAGGCGGGGCTTCGCCTTCGGGTCACCCTCGGGGCGGTACTTGATCGACGCGCGGCGCGCCTGGAAGTCACCGAAGTTCGAGCACGACGAGATCTCTCGGTAGGCGCCCTGGCCGGGCAGCCACACCTCGAGGTCGTAGGTCTTCTTCGCGCCGAAGCCGAGGTCGCCGGTGCACAGCTCCACCACGCGGTAGTGCAAGCCCAACGCCTGAAGCACCGCCTCGGCGGCGGCGGTGAGCTCCTCGTGGGCGCGCGCGCTGTCTTCGGGGCGCTCGATCCGCACCACCTCGACCTTGTCGAACTGGTGCTGGCGGATGAGGCCCTTGGTGTCGCGGCCGTAGCTCCCCGCCTCGCTGCGAAAGCAGGGCGTGAAGGCCACGTATTTGCGCGGGAGCGAGGCCCCGTCGAGGATCTCGTCGGCGTGGAGGTTGGTGACCGGGACCTCGGCCGTCGGGATGAGGTAGAGGTCGTAGGCGCGCTCGCCCTCGGCGGCGATCTTGAAGACGTCCTTCTCGAACTTGGGGAGCTGCCCGGTGCCGCGCAGGGCGTCGTCGCGCACGAGGTAGGGCACGCACACCTCGGTGTAGCCGTGCTTCGTCACATGCAGGTCGAGCATGAACTGCGCGAGGGCGCGCTCCATCGCCGCGGCCACGCCCCAGAGCACCGAGAAGCGCGGGCCCGAGAGCTTCGTCGCGCGCTCGAAATCCAGGAGGCCCAGGGCCACCCCGAGGTCGTGGTGGTCCTTCGGGGTGAAGTCCATCGCGGGCTTCTCTCCCCACGTACGCACCACCACGTTGTCGGCCTCGGAGCCGCCCACCGGGGTCGTCGGGTCGGGCAGGTTCGGGATGCGCAGGAGGATCTCAGCGATCTCGGCCTCGGCTTCCTTCTGCTGCTTCTCGAACGCAGAGGCCTCGTCGCCGAGCGCGCGAGCCTTGGCGCGGGCCTCGGCCTGCTCGAGCGATCCCTTCGGCAGCTTCGCGATGGCCGCGCTGGCCTCGTTCACCTGCCGCCGACGGGCCTCGCCCGCCACGATGGCCTCGCGGCGCGCGGCCGCGAGGGAAGACACCCGCTCGAAGCCCTCGGGGAGGCCACCCCGGGTCGAGAGCGACGTCTGCACCTCGTCGAGGTGCTCCACCACGTAGCGAAGGTCGAGCATAGGGGCGCGCAGGCTAGACCAACGCGCCTTCGGGGTTCAACGGCGGCGACGCGGCGGGCCGAGTGCACTTCGTCCCGATTTGATCGGGGTTACGAGAGCGGTGTAGGGAGATCTGGAGTCGATGGCCCAGTGCCCCACCTGCGGTAACGATCTCGATCGCGCCACCGGCGAGTGCTTCTCGTGCGGTCGCACGGAGAACGTCTCGGTGAAGCCCGACCCGTACATCGGCCGGGCCGTGGGCAACATCATGCTGGTCTACAAGATCGGCGAGGGGGCCATGGGCGCGGTGTACCGCGCGGGGCACCGGGCGCTGAAGACGCCCTACGCGGTGAAGATCCTGCGGAAGGAGTTCAGCGGCGACGAGATCATCGCCGAGCGCTTTCGCCGAGAGGCGATGGCGTGCAGCCGGCTGCAGCACGAGAACGTGGTGTACGTCACGGACTTCGGGTCTGACCCGGAGCTGGGGCTGTACCTGGTGATGGAGTTCGTCGACGGGCCCTCCCTCGCGCAGCTCCTGCGGAAGGAGAAGCGGCTGTCGCTGGGCCGCGCGGGGCGGGTGTTCGAGCAGGTGTGCGACGCGATGAGCGCGGCGCACCGGCTCGGGATCGTCCACAGGGACCTGAAGCCCGACAACGTCCTGGTGCTCCGCGACCCCTCGCGGAGGGACTTCGTGAAGGTGGTCGACTTCGGCCTCGCGCGGATCCGCGTGGACGAGGGCGGCGCCGAGCTCACCGCCACGGGCACCACGGTGGGCACGGTGGAGTACATCGCTCCCGAGCAACTCACCAACCGCCCCGGCGCGGTGGGGCCCTGGAGCGACGTGTACGCGCTCGGGGTGATCCTCTTCGAGATGGTGACCGGCGAGAAGCCCTTCAAGGCGGCGTCGATGCTCGAGCTCGCGGTGAAGCACGCGACGGCCGAGCCTCCGGCCTTGTCGTCGATGCGCCCCGAGCTCGCGGGCACCCAGCTCGAGTCGCTCGTCGCCGCGATGCTCGCGAAGGACCCCGCCGCGCGGCCCGGCTCGATGGACCTCGTGCGCGAGGCGATGACCGCGGCGCTGGCCGAGCTCGCGTCGTGGGGCGTGGCCGAGGCGACCTACCCCCCGTCGCGGGGCCGCTCACAGGCGCCCACGCCGGGCTTCGACGGCGAGTACGGCGGGAGCGCCTCGTCGCGGCCCTCGATGCCCGTGACGCCTGGCTCGGGCTTTCCGGGCTCGGGCTCGCGCCCGTCGATGAGCGCGTACCCTGGGTCTCCGTCGGGCTCGTACCCCGCGGCGGGCTCGCACCCGTCGATGTCGTACCCGCCGGGCTCGGGCTCGCACCCGTCGATGTCGTACCCGCCGCCGGCGTCGCAGAGCGCCCACTCGATGCGGGTGCGCGCGCTGGTGCAGCGCATCCGTGAAGAGGGGACAGACTCGGCGGTGGCCACGCTGCTCGCGTCGCTGCCGGGGGTCGACGCGCTCAAGGGCTCGGCGCTCACCATGGCCCTGTGGGGTGTGCTGCAGCAGGAGCTCCTCGAGGCGCCGTTGGGGTCCGCGCGCATGGAGCAGGTGAGCGGTCACCTCGGTCTGTTGATGGGCGCGGTGCTCGAGGGCAACGACGAGGTCGAGCCCTCCGAGGCTCAACAGCGGGTGTTCCGCGCGCTGCGCAACCTGCTCTCGCTCGCCGAGAAGGACCGTAAAGCGCGGCTCTACGACGCCCTGCGGCCGTGGCAGACGCACCCGCACTTCCCGGGTGACATCCTGCCGAGCGCAGACGGTCGGAGCTTCTTCGAGAAGCTCAGCCAGCCCGTGAGCGGGTCGTCGCTGAAGTCGGGGGGGACGCCCCGCGTGGAGGTGGTGAAGAAGAAGTTGGCGACCCCCCCCCGA
>JAEYZO010000720.1 GCA_023428035.1 Pseudomonadota bacterium
CGGGATTTTCGCGTTGGCGGCGGCGCGGCGCGTGCGCACCACCCTCGGGGAGCCCAGGTCGATGTTCGGCTGCTGCCGCGGGATCCACGGGATGGGGGGCGCGGGGAGCGTCGGCCTCTCGGGTGCCGTCTCGGGTGCCGTCTCGGGTGCCGTCTCGGGCTCGGGGCTCGGGCGCTCGTCGAAGACCACCGCGAGGTGGTTCGCCACGGGGCGCTCGTAGCGGTCGGCGGGGTGGCTCACCATGCCGCCCTCGGAGCGCACGTAGAGGGTCGACGAGCCGCCGCCGTCGAGGTTGATCGCGTCCCACCCGCCCAGGTCGCGGAGGGCGGCGCCGGCCTCGGCGGTGGTCATGCCCTGGTTACGCCCCTCGCGGCCGTTCACCACCATGAGGAAGAGCGTGTCGTGGGAGCGGTCGAAGCCCACCACCGTGCGCGGGTTGCGCGAGAGCGCGTGGCGGGGGTGCGTGACCCGCACGACCTCGCCGCCGTCGAGCACTCGGGGTGAGCCCGAGACGGCCTCGGTGATCCACCGCTCGGGCGCGGGGCCGAAGGCCTTTCCGCGGGAGTCGAAGATCGCTCCCCTGCCCCGGGAGCCGAAGCCCGCGCTCCAGTCGCAGTCGAGACGTCGGTCGACGTAGCTCGACTGCCAGGCCTCGCCGCGGCTCATCGCGAGGCCGCAGGCCGTGAGGGCCCCGTGGTGGATGTCGTAGTAGTTGGCGTTCACCGCCACCTCGGCGCCCACCGACTGCGCGAAGGCCGTGGTGGTGCGCCAGCGGTAGATCCCGCCGGGGCGCGCGGGGGCGAGGAAGCCTTCAGGCGTCGCGACGACCCTCACCCCGGGGCTCCGCAGGTCGACCATCACCACATGGAAATCAAAGACCCCCACGGTGCGATGCAGGTGCCGCAAGCCCTCGCGGGGGCGGCGCCAGACGTCCTTCGCCTGCGCCGGGGCCGAGAGCCCCAGCGCCACCGCGAGCGCGGTAGAGACCCCCGCGGGCCCCCTACGAAGAACGAAATCGATCACCTATCGTTGATAGGATACCCCACGCGGCGCTTGCAACTTTGAGCGCTCACTCCATCACCACCCGGTCGCGCCCGCCGGTCTTCGCGACGTAGAGCGCCCGGTCCGCGGCTTCGAGGAGCCGGTCGAGGTCCCACTCCCGCTGTCGCAACGCGGCGACGCCTACCGAGACGGTCATCTCGACGCGCCTGCCGTCGTCGAGCACGAGGCGCGACTCCGACACCGCCGCGCGCATCCGGTCGGCCACGGCCTCGGCCACCGCGGGGGGCGCCTCGTCGAGCACGATCACGAACTCCTCGCCGCCCCAGCGGGCCACGACCTCGTGCTTGCGGGTGTGGGCGCGGAGCACCTCGGCGACGTGGCAGAGCGCTCGGTCTCCCGCGGCGTGACCGAAGGTGTCGTTGATGGCCTTGAAGTGGTCGACGTCGATGATGGCGACGGCGATGTCTCCCCTGTCGCGGCGCGCGAGGAGCGCCGACAGCGCCTCGGTGGCCACGCGTCGGTTCGACAGGCCCGTGAGCCAGTCGGTGCTCGCGAGGCGCCGGGTCTCTTCGAGGAGCCCCACCGCGTGCAGGGGCAGCGCGAGCTCCCGGGCCGTGAGCTGGAGCACCTGCCGCTCCTCCAGCGCGTTGCCGACGCGGGTCGCTCCGACCGCGAGGGTGCCGATGCGCACCCCGCGGAGCGAGACCGGGTGCACCACGGGCTTCGCGCCCGCGGCCTCGCGCGCGGGGCGCTTGTCGGCCACGACCTTCACGTCGTCGGCGGCGGTGCACTGCACCGCGGCGAGGGCCTCGGGGAGCGCGAGCTCGCCGTGCGCGACGCTCTGGTGCACGCGCACCCTCCGTGAGCCCTTGCCGTCGACGCTGAGGGCCACCCAGGCGTACTCGACCAGGTCTCCCAGGAGGCGGGTGAGGGCCACGAAGAGCGCGTCGAGGTCCCCCGCGTCGAGGGCGAGGGACCGGAGCTCCCCGACCACGACGGCCTCGAAGAGGGTGCGGTCGAGCAGCATCGAGAGGCGCCCGGGGATGGAGCTCTTGCGGAGCGAGGGGTCGAACTCCGAGGTGATGGTGGGCCGCTCGGCGCCGTCGGCGGGGCAGAGGCCCGCGAGCACCTCGGGGAGGCTCTCGGTGAGCTCGTCTCGCCGGAGGATCGCGCTCGCGCCGGAGCGACGCGCCCAGAAGCGCGACCGTCGGTCTCCCGCCTCGGTGACCAGCACCACGGGCACGTTGGTGGTGGCGGGGTCTCCGCGCAGGAGCTGGCAGAGCTGCAGGCCCGAGAGGCCGCCCGTCCAGATGCTCGCCACCACGACCTCGGGCGGCGACGCGAAGGCCGACAGCGCGGCGGACTCGGGGTCGGGGGTGGTCTGCACCGTCCACGCCGAACCGACGCGCGCCGCGAGCTCGGCGGCGCGCTCGGCGTCGTCTTCGACGAGGAGCAGTCGGCGCATTTCGGGAAAGCCTGCCTCAGCGCAGTGAGCCTTTGCAATGTAGGCCCGCGCGCACACGGCGGTTGAAGGCTGGGGACCGCTGGTGACAATGCCGCCCGTGCCCCGTCGCGCCGCGATCACGACGGCTTGCGTCGCCGTCGCGTGGTCGCGCCTCGCGGGCGCGCAGCCGATGCCCGAGGCCACGGTGCGCGGCGACGCCGCGGCGCGGGAGCTCTCCGCCAGCGAAGACCGCGCGGGTTTCACGACAGGGATCGACCTGCGCGACCGCGGGCGCACGGCGGAGAGCGTGGGGGCGCTCCTCGATGAAGCGCCGGGGCTGCACGTTCGACGGATGGGAGACGGCTTCGCGCCGCAGTCGTTGACCCTGCGCGGGGCTCCGGGCGCGCACGTCACGGTGGCCCTCGACGGGATGGTGCTCAACGACAGCGCGACCGACGGGGTCGACCTCGCGCTCTTGCCTCCCGCGCTCATCGAGCGGGCGGCGGTGCACCGCGGGGCGGCGCCGGTGACCCTGGGCACCTCGGGCCTGGGCGGCGCGGTGGAGCTCTTCACGCGGCGCGCGCCCCCGCGGTCGACGGCGTGGGCGTCGGTGGGCGGAGGTTCCTTCGGGGCGCGACGGGCGGGGGTCTTCGTGGGGGGCCGGGCGGGTCGGGTCGATACGGTGCTCGCCCTGGGGCTCCGCGGGAGCGATGGGGACTTCGACTTCTACGACGACGGCGGCACGCCGCTCAGGCCTGGGAGCTTCAACACCCGGAGGAACAACGCGAGCGACGCGCTCGACCTGCTCTATCGGGCCTGCGTGCGGGTGGGCGATGAAGCGACGGGGTCGCGGCCCTGCCTGACGCTGCTCGCGGGGTGGCGACGGCGGGGCGTTCCAGGGATCGGGAGCATCCAGACCGACGGGCCCTTCAGCGAACAACGGCGGGTGATGGCGCGGGCGGGGGTGCCGCTGCGGTCGGGGCGCTGGGGCTTCGTGCTCTCGGCCACGGGCGTCGCGCGGGAGGATCGCTTCAGCAACCTGGGCGCGGTGATCCTCCCGGCCACGGGGCCCTTCGACCGTCGCTCGGTCACCACCCTCACCGATGTCATGGCCACGGCGCGGGCGCGCTTCGAGCGGTGGACCTTCGACGCCGTGCTCCGGGGTCGCGCCGAGGGCTTCACCCCCGTGTCGGACTCCACGGGCCTTGACGCTTCACGGCTGAGCGCGCTGGCGGGGGTCGAGGCCACGGTGAGGCTCGGGCCCTTGCGGCTGGTCCCCACGGTGGCCCTCGACCTGATGACCGACTCGCGAGGGGGCGAGCGCACGGGGCGAGCGTTGCCGAGCCCGAGGCTGGGCGCGCGGCTCGCGCTCGCCCCGTGGGTGGAGCTGCGCGGGACGGCGCACTGGCTCCAACGGGCTCCGACGCTGCCCGAGCTCTACGGCGACCGCGGTGTGATCTCGGGGGATCCGACGCTCCGCCCGGAGCGGTCGTTGGGGGGAGACCTCGGCGCGGTGGTCTCGCTCCGCGGGAGGCGCGGGGCTTTGCGCTTGGAGGTGGTGGGTCACGCGCGGCGGGCCGAGGACCTCATCGTGTTGGTGCCGGTGTCGCGGCAGACCTTTCGACCGAGGAACCTCGACGGCGCGCGGATCTTCGGCCTGGAGCTGCAGGCCCGAGCGAACCTCGGCCGGGTGCTTCGTGGAGTGGTCAGCTATGGGCTTACCGAAGCGCGTATCGACGCTCCAGGCGCGAGCACCGACGGGAACCCCGTTCCGGGGGTGCCCGCCCACGACCTGCACGCCGAGGTGGAGGGGGCGATCGGGTGGCTGCGGCTCGGGGCGTCGGTGGATGTGGCCTCGCGGGCCTTCCTCGACGACGCGCGCTGCGTGGTGGTGCCTGGGCGGGCGATGGTGGGCGCGCGGGTGTCGGCGCGGCCTCCCTTCGCGCGGTGGCTCTCGCTCGGGGTCGAGGTGACGAACCTGCTCGACCAGCGCACGGCCACGGCCTCGCCCTGCCCCGCCGTCGCGGGCGTCGATACGGTCACCGTGCCCGTGCAGGATTTCTACGGGTTTCCGCTGCCGGGTCGGGCCTTCTTCGCGTCGGCGCAGTTCGACACGGACCCGCCGTAGAGCCCGATTTTCGGGCGAAACTGAGCCAACTACTCCCGAGGTGGAGTTCAACTACTCCCGCGGTGGAGTCCGACTACTCCCGGGGATGAGTTCAACTACTCCCCGGGTGGAGTCCGACTACTCCCCGGGTGGAGTTCAACTACTCCCGAGGTGGAGTTCAACTACTCCCGAGGTGGAGTTGGACTCTACCCGGGGTGGAGTTGGACTCTACCCAGGGTGGAGTTGGACTCTCCGAGGGGCTCGACACGCCTCCCCCGCGCTGAAGAAGTTGTCTCGGAAAGGCCGCAGCGCACATCGCTGGGGTTTGGGGCCGGCCCGGCCCCCC
>JAEYZO010000743.1 GCA_023428035.1 Pseudomonadota bacterium
GCGGGGGGGAGTGGCGCCGCGACGCGCGCTGGGATACGCGACCGTGCATGGCGGACATCGAGCGACGGCGCCGCGCGCCCACCGACGACGAGCTCGCGGTGATCCGCGCGCGCATGGACCGCGCCCGTACCTCCCTGCGCACCCACGCGCGGAGCTACGACGCGCTCTTCCTCGCGGCGCTGGGCGTCGCGATGGCGGCAGCGGGCTTCGTCTTCTTCAGCGGGTTCCCGCGGGCGCTGGGAGGGGTCTTCGGCGCGTCGCTCGCGGTCATCGGCGTGATGGGCGAGCTCCGCGCGCGACGGGAGCTCGCGGCGCTGCTGGGCAAGGTCGACCGGCAGGAGCGCGAGTGCGCCGCCGAGGTCGAGGAGCTGTCGTTCTCCCCCACCGCGGTGGTGACCGCGACGGCGCCCGACGGGGAGGGCGAGTCGTTCTGGCTCGCGGCGCTCGGCGACGGCTCACACCTCGCGCTCTCGTCGGAGCAGTGGGACCCCGGCGACGCGCCCCCCGCGGAGTGGCGCTCCCGCGCGCGGGTGGTGCTCGACGGCCGCGGGACCGTGGTGCGGGTCGCGCTCGACGGAGACACCGTGCCCGTCACGCGAAGCGACGTTCGCGAACCAGATTTCGCGGTGACCGACGACACGCGCTTCTGGGCTCCCGTCGACGTGAAGCTCCCCGCGGTGGTGCGCGACGTTCGGCTCCTGCGCCTCGACGAGGTCGCGGGCGACGACGAGGCGGGGTGACCTCAGCGCTCAGGCTGAGTCAGGGCCGTCGAAGTCCGCGAGGTCGTGCACGTAGACCCCGGGCTGCTCCGGCTGGATCAGCCTGCGTTCCTCCCAGAAGACATCGCTGCCGCCGTGCCCGAAGTTCTGCGTGGGACCAGGGTTCGGATCAACGCCCGCGAAGTTGCAGAACGCGACCGGGGACTCGAACTCCTCCGCCCACGCAAACAGCGCCGACCTCCACCTCGCTCCGTGAGGCACACCCGCGTACGCGCTCACGACGAAGAGGTCCCCCTGCTGCGCACCGACTTCTCTCGCGCTCTTGAACAATTTCTTCCGCTGCGCGGCTAGCGGCGAGTACACGTCCGCGCAGATCAGGGGCACGCAGGCTCGGGCGTCGTTCCCGTCACCCCACACGAAACGAGCGCAACCGGCTCCGGACTTGATCCCCTCTTTCTTCCACCGGAACTGCTTGAAGTACGATCCCCGTACCCCGCCCTCGTACACGAGGAAGACCGCGTTGCGCGTCCCCTCGTCGTCCTTCACGTACCCCCCGGCGATGAAGGCGAGCGATGGCGGACAGTTGATCCTCGCGAGCTCGTCCCGCGCTTTCTCAATGTCAGGCGCATTCTCCTCGTCGCCGAACGGAAAGCACTCTGGGAAGATCGCGAGCTCCGCGCCGAGGTCCCCGGCGACGTGGAGATAGGCCGACATCGACGCGACGGTCCACTTCGACTCATACCTCACCTGTACCAGCGTGACGTTGTTGGGCCTCCGAGGGTTCGTGCGTGACTTCGGCATGACGTCCTCTCGTGTGTGACGGCGTCGAGAGTTCTCTTCGATCGTCTCACCCGTCAACGCCGCTCGCCTACCCCGCACTGAAGTGCGGGGCAGGCCTTACGCTCAAGCCCTCGCGAGGCGAGGGCTCATCGATGGCACTTGCACGCCCACGGTCGACCCCGGGTGGATGAAACCGCGATGAGCCTGCGCGGAGCGCGGGCTTCACCCTATGGCCTGCCCCGTACTTCAGTGCGGGGTAGGCGAGCGACGGCCCGCGATGGGTCTACCCCAGCGCCACCACCACCTCGCCCGCGCCCTCGCCGGCAGTGAACCTCACCCGCCCCCGTGGGAGGTCCCACCCGCCCCGCGACGGCGCGTAGCGCGCGAGGCGCTCCAACGGCACCGTCACCCGCGCGACCCCGCCCTCTCCCCGCGCGAGCTCCACCCGCGCGAAGCCCGCGAGCTTCGAGGGCTCCGCGTCGCCCTCAACCGTCGCGCGCACCATCACCAGCTCACCGCCCGCGCGGTCACCCACGTTCTGCACGGGCACCTCGACCTCCACGACGGCGACGCGACGCGACGCGCGCACCGGCCCCCTCGCGAAGCGCGCGTACGACAGCCCGAAGCCCAGCGGGAACCGCGGCGCGCGCCCCTGCGACTCGACCCACCGCTGACCGTGCAACAGCCCGTAGCGCACCCGCTCCGCGCGCGGGTCGAAGGGAGGCAGCCACGACGGGTCATCGACCCACACCGTCGGGAGACGCCCGCGGAAATCCTCTCGGCCCAGGAGCAGCTCCGCCAACGCGCGTCCGCCCTCCATCCCCGGGTACCAGGCCATCACCACCGCGGGCACGGCGCCTCGCCACGCTTCGACCTGCAGCGCGCTCCCGCCCACCAGCACCACCACCGTCGCGGGCTTCGCCGCGGCCACCACGCGGATCAGCTCCACGTCGTGAGGGCGCAGCCCCAGCCTCGCGCGGTCGCCCGACGAGCCGATGCCCCGCGCGCTCCACAGCCCGCTCACGAAGGGCCTCACCTCCCGCGCGGGCGGGAGCTGCAGCGCCTTCGCGAGCTAGGGCTTCAACGGCGGGCTCACGCCCTCCCCCACGTCGCGCCAGGTGAGCCCCTGTCTCATATACACAA
>JAEYZO010000748.1 GCA_023428035.1 Pseudomonadota bacterium
GTGGACCGTCGCGACCACCGGCGGCGACGTCCCCGCCTTCACGCTCGCCCTCGCGCTGCCGACGCCCACCACGGTGACCTCGCCCCCGGCGCTCGACGCCGGCGGTGAGATCCAGCTCGCCGCGGACGAGGCGCTCGGGCTGACGTGGGCCCCCACCCCGAGCCGGGTCGTGGTGATCGTCCAGCGGAACACCAACGGGAGCTACACCGCGGAGCGCGCCTTCGACGGGAGCTCAGGGCGCGGCGCTGTCCCCGCGGAAGCGTTACCCCGGGGTGACGCCCACGTCGGGGTCTGGGTCGAGGAGGAGGCGCGGACCCAGGCTGGCGCCTTCCCGGTCACGGCGCGCGCTCGATGGTCGACGGCGCAGGGGGCGAGGGTCGTCCGGGGCGGGTGATCCGACGGGCTTTTTTCAAGCAATCCGCCCGCGCGCTGCCAGTACCATCGCGCCACGGCAACGGCGCCCGGTGGGAAGAAGCGCCGAACCCCCCCTTGGAGGTGGACCCCGATGACCCGATCTGCAACGCGTGGCGTGAAGCTCTCCGTCCCCGCGGCCCTCGCCGCCTGTCTCGCGATCCCCAGCGCCGCTGGCGCGCAGATGGTGGGCGTGCAGGCCGGCTACAACGCCCCGCCCCCCGTCGCGCAGCCGCAGTACGTCCAGCAGCCGCAGTACGTCCAGCAGCAGCCCATGTACGACGACGACGGCCCGGGCTTCGCCCGCTTCCGCTCGGGCTTCGACGCGGGCCTCGGCTGGATGTTCGCCGGCGGCGTCAGCGGCCCCTCGATCGTGATCTCGGGCCGCTTCGGCTGGCAGCTCAACCACCTGATCGGCGTGTTCTACCAGCCCACGCTCCCCATCGGCTTCGCGAGCGGCACCATCAACGGCGTCGACTACGGCGGCGCGGCCATCGCGTTCGGCAACGCGATCATGGGCGAGGTGACCTTCGCGCACATCGTCAGCCTCGGCCTCGGGCCCTCCCTCGACTTCATGCTCGGCTCGGTCTGCGCGTCGGGCGGCGGCGGCAGCGCGTGCGTCGGCGAGGCCGGCACGCGCTTCGGCATCCAGGCCCGGGTCAGCCTCAACCTCGGCACCCGCACGCCCTACCGCCGCCGCGGGTTCCGCCTCGGCGTGAGTTCGCACACCATCTTCGCCGGCGAGCCCTTCCAGTTCCTCGACATCCACGCCGGGTGGGAGGCCTTCTAGAGCGCCGGCCGATCGAAGCTCGACGGCGACGATGAGGCCCCGGTCGAGCCCGCGGGTCTGAACCGGGCACCTGGGTGGCCCCCCGACTCAAGATGGGTGAACCCACCCCTTTCAACGTGCAGCGAGCCGTGGCTCCTCTGGCTGGGGTACAGCCGCTGCCGCGGCCAACCCCAGCCCACGAGCGCAGCGACTCACGCACCTTGAAAGGGGTGGATGGGTGAACCCCCATCTCAGGGTGGGGTCTACCCCATCTCAGGGTGGGGTACCCCCCACCCTGAGACCTCGACGTGGTGAGCGACGTCGAATTCGCGCCGGGCTTTGCCGGGTCCGTCGATGGAGCTGTTGGGAGGCGATGGTCGCCCTCCCGCCCCACCGAGGAGTCCGTCATGAAGAAGTCCACCGTGTTTGTTCCCTACGTCGCCGTCGCGTCGCCGTCGCCCACCGACCCCGTGTCGCTCGTGCGCCTCGCCCCCTGGGTGCCGCCCGAGGCCGTGCCGCCGGTGCCCGAGGGCTTCGTGCCCCCCGAGAGCGCCGAGTCTCTGCCCAACGTGACCTACGTGGGCGCGGTGCACCACGCCGAGCTGGTGCTCGCCCTCGACGAGGTGGCTGAGGGCCGCGACGCGATCGCCTCCGAGTTCGGCGACGCCGTCGGCGACGTCTCCTACGCGGCGCCGCTGAGCGAGCGGGTGAAGGGCCTGCGCGTCACCGTGGTCCGCCTGGAGCGCGCGCTCTCCGCGGCTAGGCTCCAGCTCCTCGTGGCCGCCTCCGACGGCCACGACATCGTGAAGAGCGTCGAGCGCGAGGTGCGCCACCGCGCCGCGCGGCAGCCGCAGGTGCTCGACCGCTTCCCGCAGGTGGTGCGCTACGGCGGCCTCCAGTCCAAGCGCATCTCGGAGGGCATGGCCCGCGCCCGCAAGGCGAAGGCGAAGGCCGCCGAGGGAGACAAGCCCGAGTCTTGACCGCGGCGCCAGCGACGCGCCGCCCGATCGCGGAGGGGAGGGGGAGCCTCTCCCTCCGCCGGATCGGTCTTCGACCTTGCGGCGCGGGACGACCTTGTTCTTCTCCGCGCCGCGTCGGCGGTGGTGGTCGGGTTGGCGAACGCGGTCCCCGCGACCTACGGTGGCGGCCCGATGCCAGCCGAGAGCACAGAGCACGTCGCGCCGGGCGGCTGGCCGGCAGGGCGCCGCGCGGTCCGCGCGCTCGTCCGGCCGCTCGAGCGGTTCCTCCACGTCCAGGCCGCGAGCGGGGTCGTGCTGCTGGCCGCCGCCTTCGCCGCGCTGGCGTGGGTGAACCTCCTCGGCCCTGAGAGCTACGAGCGCTTCTGGCACCTGCCGCTCCACCTCGGCGCCGGCGGGGTGATGTTCACCCGCTCCTTGCACTTCTGGGTCAACGACGGGCTGATGACCTTGTTCTTCTTCGTCGTCGGCCTGGAGATCCGGCGGGAGGTCCACGAGGGGGAGCTGTCGGACCTGCGCCGCGCGGCGCTCCCGCTCGCCGCGGCGCTCGGCGGCATGCTGGCGCCCGCAGGGATCTACGCCGCGTTGAACATCGGCACGCCGGCGGGCTCGGGGTGGGGCGTGCCGATGGCGACGGACATCGCGTTCGCGGTCGGCGTGCTCACCCTGCTGGGCTCGCGCGTGCGCCCGGCGCTGCGGGTGCTCCTGCTGGCCGTGGCCATCGTCGATGACATCGGCGCGATCGTGGTGATCGCCGTGTTCTACGCCGATGGGTTCTCGTGGGTCGGCGCCGTGGTGGCGTGCGGGGGCGTGGGCATGGCGTGGCTGCTGCGCCAGCTCGGCGCGCGCAACCCGTGGGTCTTCGTCCCAGCGGGCGTCGTCGCGTGGGCGGGTCTTCTCGTCGCCGGGATCCACCCGACGCTCAGCGGCGTCGCGCTCGGCATGCTGACGCCGGCGCGCTCGCACATCGGGGGGGTGGGCTTTCTCGCGGAGGCGTCGGACGCGCTGGCGCGCTTTCGCGCGCGCTTCGCGGCCAGCCCGGACGACGTCGCCGCGCTGGCAGAGCCGCTCGCCGAGCTGCGCAAGGCGCGCGAGGACGCGCTGGCGCCGGTGACGCGGCTCGTGCTCGCGCTGCATCCGTGGGTGGCGTTCCTGATCATGCCGGTGTTCGCGCTGGCGAACGCGGGCGTCGCGGTCGCCAGCGTAGACCTCGGGGCGGCCGGCGCGACGCGGATCAGCGCCGGGATCGTGCTCGGCCTCGTGCTGGGCAAGCCCGTCGGGGTCGTGCTCGCGAGCCTCGCGGTCGTCGGACTCGGCTGGGCCGCGCTGCCGCGCGGGGTGACCTGGGCC
>JAEYZO010000771.1 GCA_023428035.1 Pseudomonadota bacterium
CAGCTCCCCGAGGTGCTCCGCCGGGTGGTCACCCTGCGCGACGCGCTCCGCCCGAGCACGGCGTCGGGCCCGTACCGCTGAAAGTCCGAAGCCCCCAGCGGCGTTACTGTCCCACCGCCATGAGAACGCCCCGCCGCGCCTCGCTCGCGCTCGCCCTCTCGCTCGTCGCCGCCTGCGCGCACTCGTCGCGAGTACCCACCGTCACCCCCGCGCAGCGCGCCTCCGCGGCCCGCGCCGCCCTCGGTGACTTTCACCCGCCCTCTGGGCGCTACGTCGCCCCCGACTCCGCCCTCGACCGCGAGGCCCTCGCCGCGCGCCTCCCCGACGATGGACGTCTCGAGGTCACGCGCTTCCTCGACGCCTACGCCGTGCGCTTCGGGTCGCCCGCGGCGCTCGACCCCGAGGCCGTCGAGGGGATGAGCGCGATCCAGTCCAGTCGCTTTCGCCTCGACGCCGCCGAGCTCCGGGGGGTGGCCGAGCGGGGCTTCGTGCTCGCGCCGCGCCTCTCGCAGCCCAACTTCGTCGCGGGCTACGCGCGCCTCTACGTCGCCGACCAGCCCGTGTACGTCTCCGCCGACGTCGTGCTCAACGCGCTGCACGAGGGCTACGACGCCCTCATCGCCGCCGTCGAGGAGCACAGCCTCGCCCCCGCCATCACCGACGCCCTCGCGCGGCAGCACTCCGCCCTCGCCTCGAACGCGGGCGCGGCCCTCTCCGCGAGCGCCCGCCGCGACCTCGACCTGTACCTCTGCGTGGCGCGCTCGCTCCTCACGGGTCAGACCCTGCCCCCCGTGGCGGGCGCCGACCCCGCCGTTCTCTCTTCGCTGGTCGATCAGCTCACCGCCGCGCAGGGCACGGCGATGCTCACCCTCTTCGGAGCGCGCCGCGAGGTCGACCTCTCGCAGTTCACCCCGCGCGGTCACTACGCCGGGGTGCCCGCGAGGGAGCGGTACTTCCGCGCGGTGATGTGGCTCGGCCGCGAGGGGCTCCGCCTCGTCGACGTCGTCGAGGGCCAGGCCGTCGTGCGCCGCGCGCAGGTCGAGGCCGCGCTGGGCCTCCGGTCGATCACCGACGCCGAGGCGCGCGCGGCGTGGCGCAGGGTCGACGCCGCGGTGGGCTCGCTCGTGGGGGAGCCTGAGTCGCTGGGCCTCGCCGACCTCGACCTCGTCGCGCGGGAGGTGGAGTCCGCGGGAGGGCTCGCGCGGGTCGACGACGCGCGGCTGCGGGCGATCCTCGACCGGGTGCGCGGGGTGCGGCCGCGGGTGGCGACGGCGATGCTGCACCGGCCCGACGGCTTCGTGGGCGTGGTGCCCGAGCCCTTGGTGTTCTCGCTCTCGCCGCAGCGCTACACGCCCGACGCGATGGTGCTCTCGCGGGTGAGCTTCGACCGCGTGAACGCGGGAAACGTGCGACGGATGATGCCCGAGGCCCTCGACGCGGCCTTCGCGGCGCTCGGCAACGACCAGGCGGCGGCGCTCCTCGAGCCCTCGCTGCGACGTCACGACTACGCGACGGAGCTCGCCACGGCGCGCGCCCTCGTCGACGCCCACGAGGCGGGCTACTGGAACGGCTCGCTCTACGCGGGGTGGATCGCGACGCTCCGAACACTCTCTCCGCGCGACGCCCTCACCGAGGGGACGACCCTGCCCGCGGTGATGACCACCGAGGCCTGGGGGCGGAGGCTCTTGAACACGCAGATGGCGGCCTGGGCCGAGGCGCGGCACGACACGGTGCTCTACGCGGCGCAGTCGTACTCGATGAGCCTGGGGTGCTCGTACCCAAGCGCCTACGTCGACCCCTACCCCGAGCTGTGGCGGTCGATGGAGCGCTGGAGCGAGCGCGCGGGCGCGGCGGTGGCCGCCGTGCGCTGGAGCGACGCGGGCGAGGCAGCCCGCTGGCGCGGGTGGGCGAACCGCGCGAAGGACGTGGTGCACCGCCTGGGCGAGATCGCGACGCGGGAGCGCGGCGGGGAGGACCTCACGGCGGAGCAGCTCGCGTGGGTGAACGACGCGGTGCACGCGCGGGAGGAGAACCACGTCTGCACCACCGAGACGGTGGTCGACGGAGGGTGGCTCTACGACCTGTACGAGCCGCGGGTGTCGCTGGGGACGATGCGGGCCATCGCGGCGGACGTACACACGCAGCCCGACGACGAAGACGGAAACCGGGTCGGGCGGGTGCTGCACGCGGGCACGGCGAGGCCGCAGGCGATGGTGGTGGTCGCGGGGCCGCCGGGGCGGGAGCGCGCGTACGTCGGGTACGTCTCGCGCTACGTCGAGCGGGTGACCGAGGGCTTCGCGCGGCTCAGCGACGAGCAGTGGCGCTCGCAGCTCGACCAGGCGACGACGCCCGCGTGGCTCGCGGCGGTGACCCGGGGCGAGGGGCGCTGACTACGGCTGCCGCGAGAGCGCGACCCAGCGGTCGTCCGCGATCGAGGCCGGCGACTCGATGTAGCCGCTGCCGAGGCAGAAGCCGGCGATGAGCGTCGACGCGAGGCACTCTCCGGG
>JAEYZO010000794.1 GCA_023428035.1 Pseudomonadota bacterium
CACCGAGCCCGCCCTGCGCGGGATGTCCGCGGTGCCGAAGTACACGTACTCGGCGTCGATCTCGAGGCCCACCACGCGCTGCCCCGAGGGCGCCGTCGCGTGAACGGCGGGCGCGCAGGTCGCGACCGCGCAGCGGTAGACGTTCTCGGCGTCCGTCCAGTAGAGGGTCGCGCCGTCGGTGACCGCGTCGACGAAGCCGCCCGTGCCGCGGTAGCCCTCGGCGATCCGCGTGAGGCCCGAGCCGTCGCGGCCCATGCGGAACACCCCCGTCGTGCTGATGACGAAGACGTCGGCGCCGCGCACCGCGAGGGCGCTCGGGTTGCCGACAGCGTTCGAGAGCTCCGTGGGCGTGCAGGCGCTCGACCCGAGCGAGCAACGCAACACCGCGCCGGGGCGCATCGCGAGCGCGAGCCCCCCCGCCGTCCACACCACGTCGCCTCCGTCGATCGCGACCGCGGTGGGGCTCGCGTGCGAGAGGTTGCCCCCGGGGGAGGTCGAGCCGCCCGAGCCCATCGCGCCCGCGCTCCAGAAGACCCGGGAGAGCGAGGCGGAGGTCCACGCGACGGCGTCGCCGTTGATGGCCACCCGCTGCGTCGACTCCATCGCGGGGATGCCCATCGGCGTCGCGCAGCCCGCGTGGGGGCACGCTCGCACGGCGCCGCTCACGGTGCTGTTGGCGTTGCGCTCGGTCCACGCCACGCGCGCCGCGTCGGCGGCCACGGACTGCGTCGCGACCGACGACGACCCGGTGGTGTAGACCAACGTCGGGGCGCCCCCCGCGACGGGGACGCGCTGGATGTTGTTGCCCTCGGCCACGTACACGAAGCCGCCGCCGAGCCCGATGTCCCAGGGCGCGAAGGCGGCGGTGAGCACCTCGCCCTCCGTCGCGGCGCCGGCGTCGACCGAGGAGACATCCTCCGGCGGCGGGACGTCGACCGCGGGCGCGTCGGGCGCCACGCCCGTGTCCTCCTCAGGGACGTCCGCCGTCGCGGTGTCCGGGGTCGTCCCCGCGTCGGAGACGGCGTCCGCGGGCGTCGCGGCGTCTCCTGGCGTCGGCTCCGACGAGCAGGCCACGAGCGCGAGGCACGATACGATCACGATCCATGAGCGGTGGGTCATGCGCCGAGCGTATCCGCTCCCTCGCGCGTCACCCTCACGCGATCGTGCGAGGCGCAGCCTCCGGTGCGCTCAGTCAGCACCGAGCGACGGCCGCTCGGCGACGTATTGACGGAGCGACTCCGCGAGCCCTCCCCACCACAGGCCGAGCCGTCGCACGAAGGTCGCGACGTCCTCTCCGTGCCTCACCGGGTGGTCGCCGCGGATCGCGCTCCAGCCGGTGTGCGTGACCGTCACCAGGGTGCCCGAGGGCGAAGCCTCGAAGCGCACCTCGACCTCGGTGCGCTCGTCGTCGCGGAAGTTCACCGCGCGCCACTCCAACAACAACCTCGACGGCGGCTCCCACGCGAGCACGGTGCCGCTCCGCTGGGTGCGCTCCCCGCGCGACGTGTGAAAGGTCTCGAAGAGCCCTCCCCCCACGCGCGGCTCGATGTGCAGCACGCTGCGGTCTCGCCCGAGGCGGTACTTCAACCCGCGGCGCCACCACTGGTCGATCTCCGCGGTGAAGACCTCGAAGGCCACCGCGGGCTCGGCCGCGACGAGCACCGACACCGACACGCGGTCGCCCCTGGGCGCGGTCATCGCTTCGGGCCGCCCTTCGCAGCGCGGGCGGCGACGTGGGCCTGAAAGGCCGCGAGCTGATCCGTCCAGAAGCCCTCGACGTCGTCGAGCCACGCGCGGAGCTCCGTGAAGGGCTCGCGTCGTAGCTGGTAGACCCTCGCCCTCGCGTCGGCGTCGTCGGAGCGCTCTTCGACGAGGCCCGCCTCGCGCAGCACCCGCAGGTGCTTGCTCATCGCGGGGCGCGTGGTCGACAGGGCCTCGGCGAGCTCCCCCGCGCGCAGAGGCTCCTCGCGCAGCGCGCGGATCACGCCCCGACGGGTCGGGTCGGCGAGCGCCTCGAAGGCCCGGTCGAGCTCCGAGCCCATCTATCCCTTCGCGTGAGGCTCGCGCACCCGAGCCATGAAGAACCAGAGGTGGCCCTCGGGGTCCCACGCGCCGTAGCTACGGTCGGCCCAGTAGTCGTCGCCGTAGTCGCTGGTCGCGGGCTCACGCGCGATCTTCGCGCCGTGCTCGCGGGCGCGAGCGCAGTGCGCGTCGGGGTCGTCGACCACCACGCAGAGGCACTGGGTGTTCGCGCCCCCGACCGCGCGGGGGCTCCGTCGGTCCTTCTGCCACTCCTCGGGGGAGCCGCCCTTCACGCCCTCGCCGCTCACCATCACCATCCCCTCGCCGTAGGTGAGCTCGGAGTAGACCACCTCGCCCGCGTCGCCCTCGACCTTGAGCCGCAGCTCGAAGCCGAAGGCGCGACAGAGGAAGTCGATCGCCGCGTGAGGGTCTGCGTAGAAGATCGACGAAGAGATGCGAGGCCAGCCAGCGGGGGTGGGCTTCATACGAGCTCCGTGGGTGAGAGTCAGGTCCCACGAAGATAGTTGCCCCAAACGGCAACCATTGTCCAGGGCGAAGCGGTCAGCGGCAGGAGAGCACGCTGTTGTGCATGTACGCGGGGGAGGCCTCGGTGCCCCACACGCGGCCGTCGACGGTGAAGGTCACGCCGTACCAGTCGCCGCGCTGCGTGCGGGTGCTCACCGCGGCGCCTCGACGGAGGGTGTTGATGATCGCGCCGTCGGGCTGCTCGCGGACGTTCGCCACGTCGGCGCTCACCGTGCACGAGAGCGTCGACGGGGTCTCGGGCGTCGGGGGCCGCGCGGGGGACTGCGCGGTGGGGAGCGCGCCGAAGGTGTACCCGAGGGCCTCGAGGCGGGTGAGGATCGCGTCGAGGTTGCGCGCCGTCACGCCCTGGATGTCATGGAAGAGGATCACGCCGCCGCCGATGCGCCGCGCCTCGGAGACCACCCACTCGACGTAGTTCGAGCGGTACGCCGCGGAGGCGCGGTTGCAGGTGCCGCCGTTGCCGAAGCACCAGTCGAGGGAGTCGACGTTCCAGCCGATGCCGCCGTCGAGGTAGCCGTTCTCGCGGAGGATCGCCTCCTTCTGCGCGGTGCCGGCCCCGTAGGGGTAGCGGAAGAGCCTCGGGAGCGGCTGGCGCGCGGCGCGGTCGAGCGCCTCGGCCTCGCGCGGCACCCACTGGCGGAACTGCGCGATCGTCGCGTTGTCGTGGACCCACTGGTGGCTCGCGATCACGTGGCCCTGGGCGAGCTCGTCGCGGATGATGTCCTCGTTGCCCGCGATGTTGGTGCCGGTGATGAAGAAGGCCGCGGGTACGTTATGCGCGCGGAGCGTCGCGAGGATCTGCGGCGTGTAGACCGACGAGGGGCCGTCGTCGAAGGTGAGGTAGAAGCGCCGGTCACGGTCGAGGTTCAGCGAGGCCGGCACGCGCACGCCGATGGAGCTGGCGTCGTCGACCGCGACGCTGTCGCCCATGGGGCTGTCGTCGGCGTTGGGGGCCTCATCGACCACGTCGGCGACGCAGGCCGAGGCGAGGGCAGACGTGAGCGCAAGGAGCGCGGAGAGGCGACGCATGGGGCCCGATACCACCGGTCTCGCCGGGACTCCATAGGGGGGCGGAGCCCTCGTCACGCGGGAGCGACGCTTTGACCCCCCTCGGTGGGGTCCGCTCGCCGCGCGCCCCGGCGATCTGGTGTAAAGCCCGCGCGTCGTGCCGCGCCGCGCGTCGCCGATCGTCGTCTCAGCCGCGCTCGCGCTCCTCCCGGGCGCGGCCTTGGCGCAGCGCGCCTTGCGCACCAACGACTTCGCCATCGACTACCACCGAGGCCCGGTGCTCGGGCCGGGTCGCGCCGTGGGCCTCGGGGGCGCCTACGGCACCCTCGTCTCGGGCGTCGACGGCGTGACCTACAACGTCGCCGCGTGGGGCCTGCGGTCGAACAGCGACCTCGGGGGGCTCGGGGTCGACCTCCTGCTGTCGGTGTCGTTCCCGCAGCGCAACTGGGACAACTCCGGCGCGAGCGGGCGCGACTACGACGACTTCTCGATCGTGCAGCTCGGGGTCGGGCTGCAGCTCGGCGACTTCGGCGGCGGCGCGCTGGTGATCTCCCAGGGCTACACCCTCGGCGCGCGCAACGGCTTCGAGACCACGGTCAACGTGAACCTCCTCAGCATGCACGCGGGCTTCGGCGTGCAGCTCGCGCACGGGGAGCTGGGCATCGGCGCCGGGCTGCGCATCGGGCTCCTCTCCCTCGACTGGGCCGCTACCTTCGCCGGTCAGGTGGGCACCACGGCGGCCCGCTACGTGGGCGCCTCCCCGGAGCTCGGGATGGTGTGGCGGCCGCTCCTGCGGCCCTTTCGCCTGAGCGTCGCGTACCGGAGCGAGGTGTCGGCCCGGTCGACGGAGCTCGACGACCGCGGCGGTTCGTCGGCGCGGCTCCCCGCGGGCTGCGACCCCGGAGCGACTGGGTGCTTCGTGGTGCCCCGGCGCATGGTGCTCCCCTGGGAGCTGGAGCTCTCCGCCGCGGTGATGTTCGGCGAGCGGGTGTTCAACCCGGGCTGGGAGGACCCGGCCTCGCTGCGGGCCCGCGCGCGGGAGCAGCAGCTCTCCGACCGGGCGGCGCGCGCCGTGGCGCACCACCGCGCGTTGGAGGCCGTCACCGACGAGGTCGAGCGCGCCGCGGAGGACACCCGCTGGCAGACCGAGGAGTCAGCCCGGCGCGAGCGGGAGGACCAGGAGCACGCGACCTTCCTCTGGCGCCTGCGCGCCGAGCGCAGGCGGGCGCAGCGCGACGAGGGGCGGCGCTACGTGCTGGTCTCGGCCTCGCTCGTGCTCTCGGGCCCGGTCGGTCGCGGCCAGGGCATCGACGCCTTCATGGAGCAGGTCGAGCGCCCGTCGGGGCTCGCCCTCATCGCGTCGCCCAGGGTCGGCGTCGAGACCGAGCCCCTCGCGAACCGCCTCCAGGTGCGGGTCGGGACCTACCTGGAGCCCTCGCGCTTCGACGAGGTCGCCTCGCGCGTGCACGTCACCGGCGGCGTCGAGCTGCGCCTCTTCCGCTGGAACTTCTTCAAGCTCGTCGACCCCGTCGACTTCAAGGTCACCGTCACCGCCGACTACACGTCGAACTACTTCGACTGGAACTTCGGCGTGGGCTTCTGGCGGTGAGCGTTTCGCCGCACCTCAGAACGCGAAGGCGCAGCTTGCGTCGGCGCGCGGGGTAGGCGAATGCTTCGCGTCTCTGACGCGCTGCGTCCCTCGCCCTCGCCGGCGACCGCCCAGGAGCTTCTGACCCCATGCGCACGTCTCTCTCCCTCGCTCTCGCCCTCTGCGCCGCGGCCGTCGGCTGCGGTGACTCCTCCTCCCCCTCGGGGGGCACGCCAGGCCCGCAGGCGAAGACCCCGCCCGCCGACTTCGACGTAGACGCAGCCGCGGCGCGCGATGGGTCGGGCTACCGCGAGGTGGGCCCCTCGACGGCGTCGAGCAGCGTCGAGCTCACCGCGGAGCAGGGCTTCGCGGGCTACGTCGTCCGAGGCTTTCGCGGTCAGGTCGTGACCGTGACCCTCTCGGGCTCGCGCGACGCGTTCCTCTTCGCCTACGGCCCGCGCCGCGACGGCCGCTGGGGCGCGCCCATCGCCCGCGCCGACGACGGAGAAGGCACCACCGACGCGACGCTCTCCCTCACCCTCGGCGAGACGGGGGAGTTCCTCGTCGTCGCCACGAGCTACCCCAACGCCCGTGACGTGCGCCCCGACGACCGCGGCGGGCTCACCCTCAACGTCGACGCGGGCCTGCAGCGCGCGCCCGAGCTCGGCTCCGGCGACCACAGCCCGGGCTCGGTCACCCTCACCGCGGTGCAGGAGGGCCTGCGCACCCCGACGGCCATCGCGTTCAACCCCGCCACCCCGACGCAGTTCTGGGTGACCTCGTGGGCGAACGACTCCTTCACCATCGTCGACACCGCGGGGCAGACCCCCGCCGCCCCGCTCATCGTGCGCGACCGCAGCGCGCACTTCCTCGTGTACCCGACCTCGCTCGCCTTCGCGAGCGACGGCACCGTCGCCACCTGCCAGGAGTCGAACAACGACTACCGCGGCCTCGCGCAGGGCATCACCCCGGGCAACGGCAACGACTTCATGGGCCCCGTGGTCGACCCGGCGGACCTCGACGCGATCCGCCGCACGCCCACCAACGCCCACCTCGACATGCTGCACCACTCGCCCTGGTGCATGGGCATCGCGAACACCGAGCCGCGGGTGTTCTGGGCCTTCAACGGGCAGTCGGGCTCGGTCGACAAGTACAACTTCGGCGAGTGGCACGAGCCCGGCGGCGACGACCACGCCGACGGCCTCACCTGGCGCTTCGCCGCGGGGGAGCTCTCGCGCGTCGAGAACGTGCCCTCGCACATGGCCTACGACGCTCAGAGCGGGTTCATCTACATCGCCGACACGGGCCACTCGCGCGTCGTGCGCCTGAACACCCGCGTCGAGACCACCCGCGACATGCCCCGCCTGCGCGCGGCGCACAACGAGACGCCGCTCTACGAGGTGCCCGACTCGCACGTCGAGGAGGTCATCGGCGCGGCGGCGGAGCTCCAGCAGCCCTCGGGCATCATCATCCACAACGGGATGCTCTTCGTCTCGGACTACGCCACGGGTCGGGTCACGGCCTTCACCATGGCGGGCGAGCGCGTGAACTGGCTCGACACGGGCCTCCCCGCGGGCTGCCTCGCGGGCATCGCCTTCGGCGGCGACGGCCACCTCTACGCCGTCGACAAGGCCGCGGGCCGCGTGCTCCGCGTCGACCCCTGAGCCCTCCCCGTCAGTCGTCGTCGTAGCGCACGGTGACCACGGGCACCCTCGCCCGGCGGATCACCGCGTCGGCCACGCTCCCCAGGATCAGCCTCTCGACCCCGCTCAGGCCCCGCGTCGCGACCACGATCAGGTCGAAGGCGTAGCGCTCGGCGTGCTCCACCAGCCCGTCGGCGACGCGCTCCGCGCACACGACGTGGGAGCTCACCTCGGGCCCCACCTCGTCGGCCACTCGCGCGAGGCGCACGCGGAGCTCCTGCACCGCGGGGTCGTCTTCGCGCGCGTCGACCACGTGGATGAGGGAGACCGTGGCCTTCACCGCGCGGGCGAGGTCGACGGCCCACCCGAGCGCGTCGTCGGCGTGCTCGCTGAAGTCATAGCCCACCGCGACGTGCCGGATCATCGCGCTACCGATACCACCGTCACGCGTCGAGGGCGTCGACCACGAGCTCCACCAGGGCGGGGTGAACGCCCGCCCGCGCGGCGGCTTCATCTACGGTGGGCTCCCGGCCGAGCTCCCGCGAGAGGGCGGCCACGGCCTCGGCGATGGGCCGCACCACCGACCACCGTCGCCGGGTCACCGCCTCGGGGTCGCGCCGCGCGCGCACCTCGGACTCGGCGTCGAGGAGCCGCGCGGCCTCGTCTACCGTGACGCCGAGGCGGGC
>JAEYZO010000854.1 GCA_023428035.1 Pseudomonadota bacterium
GTCGCGCTGATGGCGGGGCCCTCTTCGACGGTGGCGGCGAAGAGGACGTCTCCGCGCTCGGCCTCGAACTCGGCGAGGGCCGCGGCGGCGGAGCGGAGCATCGCGCGGCGCTCGTGGAAGGGCAGGAACGCGCTCTTGAAGCCCGCGAGGATGATCTGCTTGATGCCCGCCCAGGGCACGCCCATGACGGTGTGCACGAGGTGGAGCTCCTTCGAGACGGTGGTGTCGGTGATGAGCCGGTTGTCGGTGTTCACGGTCACGCGCACGCCGAGGTCTTGATAGAACTTCAAGGGGTGCGAGCGCAGGTCGCGCACGGCGCCGGTCTGCACGTTCGACGAGGGGCAGCACTCCAGCGGGGTGCGGTGGTCGGTGACGTAGTGCAGGAGGTCGCCGTCCTCGCGGAGGCGGCAGCCGTGGCCGATGCGGTGCGCGCCGCAGATGTGGATGGCCTGCTCGATGGACTCGGGCCCGTAGGCCTCGCCCGCGTGGATGGTGCAGTTGATGTTGTTCTTGCGGATGAGGGCGAAGGCGTCGCGGTGGTGCTTGGCCGGGTGGTCGTACTCGGCGCCGGCGAGGTCGAAGCCCACCACGCCGCGGTTCTTGTAGGCCACCGCGAGCTCGGCCATCTCCAGAGAACTCTCGGGGGAGATGTTGCGGATGCCGCAGATGATGACGTTGGCGTGGATGCCGAACTCGTCTTGCGCCGCGCGCAGGCCGTTGATGACGGCCTCGACGACGCTGGTGAGGGCGAGGCCGCGGCGGGTGTGGAGCATGGGGGCGTAGCGGACCTCCATGTACTCGACGCCGTCTTCGGCCGCGTCGGCGCCGAGCTCGTAGGCGACGCGGGTGAGGGCGGCCTCGGTCTGCAGGACCTTGAGGGTCACGTCGAAGGCCTTGAGGTACTCGACGAGGGAGCCGGTGTTCTCGCCGAGGTGCATCGCGCGGGCGAGGTCGGCGGGGTTGTCGGCGGGGAGGGTGATGCCGTCTTCGCGCGCGAGGTCGAGGATGGTCTGTACGCGGAGCGAGCCGTCGAGGTGGACGTGCAGGTCGGTCTTCGGCAGCCGACGGATGTCTTCGAGGGACAGGACTGACATCCCGGGAGCATACCAGCGCGGCGCGGGGGGCAGCGCGACGGCGTCAGAGCGGGAGCATCTTCCCCGCGCTCACCAGCGACTCGAAGTGGCTCACCAGCGAGCCCGCGAGCCCTCGGTCGCGGAGGGTCACCCCCACCTCGATGTTCCGCGCCTGCGCGGCCTCGGTGAAGTTCGCCGAGGTGACCAGCACCCGCTCGCCGTCGGCCACCACGCACTTCGCGTGGAGCGAGCAGCCCTGCGCCCGCCCCGTCGCGGCGTTCACCGTGCGACGCAGCGTGCGCGGGTCGTAGAAGACCTCGGGCATCCGGGCGCCGGGCCACTGCCGCTCCAGCGACGCGCGCACCCGCCTCCGCGCCGCGGCCTCGTCCTCGCCGTGCTCCGGCGGGTCGACGTGGAGGAACATCCGCACGCGCAGCGAGGCTAGGGCCTCCATGCGCGCCGCGAGGGTCGCGAAGACCTTCCTCCCGTCGTGCACGGCGTAGGTCGCGATCAGCACGCTCTCCTCCGCCGCCGCGAAGAGAGACTCCACCACCGGGGCGGTGTCTCTCCCCGCGCTCCCGGGCAGCTCCGGCCCGCTCCACACCAGGGCGATGTCGTCCCGCGCGCGGGTGAGCCGCTCGCGCTCCGCCGCGAGCTCGCGCAGGAGGCGCGCGACGTGGCGCGGGGCCATCCCGTCGTCGGAGAGCGACCGGAGCGACGCCGCCGCCGCGGCCCTGCGGTCTCCCGGCACCCACGACAGCGACGCGCCCGACGGAGACCCCCCGACCCGGCCCGACTCCAGCGCGTCGGCGAGGTGCTCGAGGTCCGAGGCCGACAGCCCGTCGAAGGAGCCCTTCATCCCAGCGGGCCCGAGAAGAAGGCCGCGGCGCCGTCTTCGACCGTGGGCACCACCAGCGCGCGGTCGAGGAACTCGTTCCTCCGCTCGCAGCAGGTCTCGCCGATCAACAAGCACCCGTGGCACGCCGCGCCGTGCAGGAACCTCCCCTCGGGGTGGTCGGCCCGGTGCTGCGCGCACACCGGGTCGTTGCTGCACAGCCGCCCGAGCTCCAGCGCGTTGCGGAGGTGGTGCTCGATCCTCCGCGCGGCCTCGACCAGGCCCCCGAGCGTGCCCTCGGCGTCGAAGCTGCCCGTGTAGAGCAGGATCCCGCAGGCCCCCTCGCTCACGTACACCCGCTCTCGGATGGCCGTAGACGAGTAGCCGCACTCCAGCGCCATCGCCGTGATGAGCAGGTGCGAGAGCGAGTGCAGGAGCACGTAGGTCACCCCGGGGAAGCGCTGCCCCTCGGAGCCAGGGTGCGTCGCCTGCCACGCCTCGAAGCCGTCGGTGAGCGCGCGCTCCCGGGCGCTCACCCCCGCGCGGGCCCTCCACCGTTCAATGGCCCTCGGGTCGAAGGAGAGGAACACCCCCTCGCCGCGGTTCTCCACCGCGGGCACCCAGGTGGTCTCGCGGGCCAGCGAGGCGCTCTGCAGGTCGAGGGCGAGCTCTCCGTCGATGTCAGGGGCCATGGCCTCGAAGCGCGTGAAGCCCACCAGCGCCGTCACCTCGCGCAGCCGGTGGACGAGCACCACCCGGTCGAGCGCCGACGCGGGGCCCCGCGCCCCCGCGGGGAGCTTCAACCGACGCGCGTAGAAGTCCCCCTCGGGGGTGTCGCTGCCGAGCTCGTCGGCGCTCGCGAGGAGCGTGTCGAGCTCGGCCCGCTTGATGGACCTCTTCGCGGGCTCCGCGCCCGAGCGCCTGCGCTCGACCTCGGCCCACACCGCGGCGAGGTCGAGGCCCGAGAGGGCCTCCTGCAACGGCGGGATGAACGACGCCATCTGCTGGAGCATCGCCAGCGACGGGAGCTTCTCGAGGTACGCGTCCCAGAGCCGCGCCACCGCGCCCTCGACGTCGCCCTCCTGCTCGGGGATCGAGATCACGCTCAGGGTCTGCGAGAAGTACGCGTTGCTCGCCGAGCGCACGAGCAAGCGGTTCGGCAGGCGCTTGCCCTCCCGGTCCTCGCAGGGCTCCTTGTCCTTCGGGCCGAGCCAGCGCTGCCAGCCCTCGCAGTCGCCGAGCGGGCGGCGGTCGTTCTCGTACTGCGTCGCCTCGACGAGGTCGCGACGGAGCCCGCACTCGCAGCGCGCGATCACGTCGGCGAGGTCGCCGCTGGTGCCCACCTCGTCGAGCCACAGCGGCCGCTCGCACACCCGCCCGCGGTGCACGAACCTCCGCCACGCGATGTCGCTGATGTGCCCCTTCACGCACGCCTGCACGAAGCGGATCGGCACCACCTTGTGCTGCTTCTTGTCGGGCGACTCCCACTTACCCTTCGCCAGAGCCGCCCGGTGCACCAGCGGGCGCGAGCGCACCCCCCGCTCGGCCATCCCCGGGTGCTGCCACCCCGAGGTGACGAACCACTCCGGGAACACCCACGCCGTCACCGCGGGCGAGGGCTTCGCCGGGTCGTCGCTCTCCGCGGGCGGCAGGAGCAGCTTCACCTTCGCGCCCTCGAAGCGCTCCGACACCTTCGCCGCGAGGCGCGGCTCGTACACGGGCGCGAGGGCCTTGGGGTTCCCCCAGTCGTCGAGGCCCGAGATCATCACCCCGTGCTCGGGCAGGTCGAGCATCGAGCCCGGCCCGAACTGCGTCACCATCTGGCTCGCGCGGATCGTCGACTTCGTCACCGCTCAGCCCTCCACGAGCTGCCCGTCGAGGCGCCTCACCGCGAGCAGCACCGACGGCTCCACGTCGCGCAGCGACCGCCGAGCCTTGAACTTCAAGCGCTCCGACGACGCCCCCTCCAGCTCCGGGTCGAGCGGCTGCCGCAGGAGCGCGCTCCGCCCCGTCACCTCGCCCGGCTGGTACTGCAACTGCGCGCCGCTCGCCTGCCCCTCCTTGGCGAGCTTCTCCCACGCGTCGATGAGGTCGGCCACGCGCGCCCGCGTCGTCGCGCGCACCCGCTCGGCCTCCTCCTGCCCCAGGGTGGTCCCCTGCGCGGCGCGCTCGGCGATGGCGTCGGTCACCGCCTCCACCGCGGCGCGCTGCGCGATCACCGACTGCGCCCCCGCCGCGGGCGTCATCGCCGCCACCCGGTGCCGCGCGAGGCTCACCACCACCGGCGCCAGCCCTCGGTCGAGCGCGCGCGGCGCCCAGGGCGTCACGCTCGTCGCCTCGACGGCCCGGTAGAAGGCCCCGTGCCACGCCTCGAAGCGCTCGTAGTGCGAGCGGTCGCGCGGGCGGTGCACGTTCAAGAGCGTCACCACCAGCCCGGGGCGGCTCGCGCTGTCTCTCCCCACGCGGCTCGTCGCCTGGATGTACTCCGCCGCGAGCTTCGGCTGCCCCAGCACCACCATCAGCCCCAGGCGCACGATGTCGAGGCCCACGGAGATCATGTTGGTGGCCAGCGCCACGTCGACCTTCTGCGCGTGCGTCGCGGGGTGGGCGAGGCGCTCCTTCGCCTTCGAGACCTCGTCGGTCGCCACGCGGCTCGTGAGCTCCACGGGCTCGACCGCGATCTTCCTCCCCGCGAAGGGGCCGCGGGCGTCTCCCCTGCGCCTGCGGTCGGCGTAGCCGCGCAGGCGCGTCGCGACCTCGTCCTCGACGATGCGCCGCGAGCCGCCGAGCTCCCGCAGCGAGCTGAAGTAGCCGAGCAGGGTCATGTACGGGTCGACGGGGTTGAGCGCGCCCGGCGCGAGCCCCACCGCGGCCTCGTCGTGCATCCGCTGCGCGGCCGCGAGGAGCGCGAGGTACACCCGCAGGAGCACCACCTTCAGCGAGCGCCCCGGGGCCGCCACGCCGAGGTAGCGCCGCGCGCGGTGGTCGTCCCGGTCGACGCACGCGAAGAACGAGTCTCCGCGGTCAGGCCCCGGCGGCGGGAACACCTCCACCGCCCCGCGGGTGAACAGCGCGCGGATCTGCGCCTCGGCCCGGCGCACCGTCGCCGTCGAGGCCACGATCTTCGGCGGGCGGGCCTCGCTCCCTCGCGCGCAGAGCCCTTCGAGAGCCGTCTCGTAGAGGCCCACCATGGTGCCGAGGGGGCCCGAGATGAGGTGCAGCTCGTCTTGGATGATGAGGTCCGGCGGCGGGAGGTTGCCGCCCGGGATGGCCCGACCGAGCCCGGGGTCACAGGGGCCGTAGAAGCCCTGGGCGCTGTACCTGCCGCGGGGCTCGTCGCTCTCGTAGCGGTCGACGAGGCCGAAGAGGGCGCCGGTGCGGCCCACCCACGGGAGGTTGGCGAACTTGTCGACGGTGGCGATCACGAAGCACGGCAGGCGCCGGTAGATGGACTGGTCCACCGCGAGCACGGGGAGCTGTGACTCTCCCGCGAAGGGGCAGCGCGGGGCTCCCCGCGGGGGGCGCTGCTGGCACCGCAGGAGCAGGTCGCGCGGCTGGTCTTTGTTCGGTGAGAGGTCGAAGGCCGCGGGGGTGAGCGGCGTGGCGCACCAGGGGCAGCGCTCGAGGGGCACGGGCGCGGCGAAGCGCTTGGAGTCCTTCTGGTGTTGCAGGGTGCGGGCGCGGGCGGTGTCGTCGCGGTGGTCTCCCTTGGCGCCCATCTCGTTGGGGGTGGCCGCGCCTCCCACCCAGAGGCCGATCTCGAAGGGCCACGCGCCCCACAGGGCAGGGTCTTCCCTTCGCTGAAGCTCCAGGGCACAGACGAGGGTGGCGGCGCGGCCCAGCTGGTCGAGGGTGAGGAGCCGGAGGGTGTAGCGCATCAGGACGCTCACCCCCGCGCCGCGCACGCCCTCGTTCGTGCGGCGGCGGTAGAGCAGGGTGAAGGCCGCGAGGCCGAGGTAGGCCTCGGTCTTTCCGCCGCCAGTGGGGAAGAACAGCAGGTCGACCATGCGCCGGTCGGGGTGCTCGGGCTCGACCAGGCCGCGGAGGTTCATCAGCACGAACGCGAGCTGGAAGGGGAACCACTCGGGGGCTCTCCCGTCGGTGTAGCGCTCGGGGGAGCGCTGCCGCGCGGCGGCGGCCATCGCTCGGTTCATGGCGGTGAAGCAGCGGAGGACCTCGGGCGAGGCGAGGGCGCTCACCCCGGCGTCGAGGCGGTCGGCCGCGGCGCGGGCGCGGTGGAGGAGGGCCTCGGCGACGTCCCTGCGGTGCTCGGGGGTGATGACCGCGGCGGCCTGGCGGGCGATCCACGCGCGGTACTCGCTCACGAGGGGAGAGAGCGCGCGCTGGAGCGAGGGCGCGTCGGTCATCGCGGCGAGGGACTCCATCGAGAGGGTGACGCCGCGGCCCGCGGCGGCGCTGGGGATCACCCGATGCACCCTCGCGTCGGGCACCCAGGTGGTCTCGACCTCGTAGCAGTCTCCGTCGCGCACGCGGGTGGCGTGGGTCGAGACCCCGTGGCCGACGGACCACTCGAAGGCGTCGCGGTACTGGAGCTCGGCGACCTTCTCGTCCCAGTCGCCGGCGTCGCGGCCGCGCACGTCGGGGCGGGGCACGAAGGGCTCGTCGCAGCTCACGGTGAGCTGGGCCTGAAAGACGAAGCCCACGTCGCGGTGCGCCTCGGGCTCGCCAGGGCGCTCGTTCACGAGGAACACCGACACGGCGCGGGTGCCCGGGGGCACGAGCGCGTGGGCCTCGGCGTCGGGCTTCACCTCGCGGCACGAGATGGAGAGCGAGAGCCCGCGCGAGCCCGGGAGCGTGACGCGCCGGGTGCGATCGCACTCGATGAGCACGTCGTGGGAGGCGGTGTGCGGCGTGCGCTTCCAGTCGTGGGCGCGGCGGTCGTCGGGCGGGGATGCTCCTGTGGCCTCGCTGGTCTCTGTGGCTCCGTTGGTC
>JAEYZO010000868.1 GCA_023428035.1 Pseudomonadota bacterium
GTGTCGCGGCGCGGGCGCGGGGCGTCGTGGGCGCCGGACTGGTCCGCGGAGCCCATCGCGCGGATCGCGGCGCGCTCGCGGGCGACCTTCTCGGCGGCCACCACGGACATGAACTGCCCCACCTGGCGCTGCGTGGAGATCTCGGACTTGAAGGTGCGCTCGATCGCGTCGGCGAAGGCCGCGGCGGTGGGGTAGCGGTCTTGCGGGTGGTACGCGAGGGCCTTGGCGCAGATGGCGTCGAGCTCCTCGGGCACGTGGCTCGCGATGGCGCGCAGCGAGCGGTACGGCGCCTTCTGCGAGCGGTTCAAGAAGTCGGCCCCCGCGCGCTGCGGAAAGCACCGCCGCAGGGTGATGGTCTCCCAGAGCGTGACGCCCATGGAGAAGACGTCGGCGCGGCGGTCGATGGCGCGGCCCTCGAGCTGCTCGGGGGCCATGAAGGGCGCCTTGCCCTTGAGCACCCCGGCGGAGGTGAGCCCGAGGCGTCGCTCGGCGCGGGCGATGCCGAAGTCGACGAGGCGCGCGGCGCCGTCGACGCCGATGAGGATGTTCTGCGGGGTCGCGTCGCGGTGGATGAGGTGCAGCGGCGCGCCGTCGGGGCCCTTGAGCTCGTGCGCGGCGTCGAGGCCGGCGAGGGCGTCGAGGGTGACCCGCAGGACGATCCCGAGGGGCACCGCGCGGTGCAGGGCGATGGCCGTGCGCTGGACCGCGGCGAGGGTGTCGCCCTGGACGTAGTCCATGACCATGTAGAGCTCGCCGTCTTCGGCCCCGAGGTCGATGATCGCGACGACGTTGGGGTGGTGCAGCCGCGCGGCCACCCTCGCCTCGTCGAGGAACATCGCGACGAAGTCCTCGTCGGCGGTGAGGTTGCGGTGCATGAGCTTCACCGCCGCGAGGCGCTCGAAGCCCGCGCTCCCCACGTTGCGCGCGAGGAACACCCCCGCCATCCCGCCCTTGCCCAGGGGGGCGATCAGCTCATACCGGCCCACGCTCGCGGGCACCCCCTCTGGGAGGAAGCCCGGTCGCGCAAGCCCGTCGGGACCACTCATCAATGACACCGCCGCGGGAGGGATTGTCCCCCGACCTCGCGAGGGACATCAACCTCCTGACAACCCGCGGGGCTCAGCGCTTCGGCGCGCGCACCGTGAGCACAGGCACCGGCGACTGCCGCACGACCCTCTCGGTGACGCTCCCGAGCATGAAGTGCGCGAGCCCCGTGCGGCCGTGGGTGCCCATCACGATGAGGTCGGCGCCGTGCTTCGCCGCCGCCTCGAGGATCGACTGGATCGCCGGGCCGAGCACCACGTCGGTGACGACCTCGACCCCCGTCGCCGCGATGGCGCGGTCTTGATCCATCCAGCCCTGGGCCTGCAAGCGCGTGAAGTCCTCGACCCGCGTGGGAGCCCCCGCGCCCTCGGGCTGGATCACCGTGTCCGGGGTGATCCCCGGGAGGAGCTCCGCCACGTGGAGCAGCACGAGCTTCGCGCCGTGCACGCGGGCCACCTCCGCCGCGAGGCGCAGCGCCACGCGCGCGCCCTCAGAGAAATCCGTCGGGACGAGTAGGGTCTTCCACACAGGCACGATCACGGCTCCTCCGCGGCGGAGTGAGCGCCGCCGCGAGGTCGGGATGATACCCCCCGCCGGGGTAGTGGCCTAGTTTGACGGCGAGTGGCTCGGTTTGGAGCGGAGTGGCCTGTTTTCGCCACGCCGCGTCAATCGCGAGGCGCTCAGGGCGCGCGCCCGCAGGCCGGGGGCACCGTGCCGCGGAACCACCACCCGCTGCATCCGCCCTGCGGCGCTCCGCTGGCAGTCTGCACCCGGCAGTGCCCCAGGGTGCCGCGGTCATTCGACCCGCAGAATCCGCACGACGCGCCCGCACGCACGAGGGCGTAGCAGTCGGCGCAAGAGTCGATGCCTTCGCAGGTCGTCGGATTGCCGTCCCACGCCACCACGACGTCCCGCACGTCGGCAGCGCCCGCGTCGGCCGCGACCGCATCGAGCGATGTCGTATCCGCCAGCGTGACCTCCACGTCGTCGCTCGCGTCGGTGACCGCATCGAGAGGGGCTGCGTCGCGCACGTCGGCGAGGGGGCCGAGGTCGTCCGCAGCGTCAACGGGCCCTTCGTCGATCGGGGCCGCGTCGGTGCCGAGCTCCGCGACCGGGCTGTCGCCGAGGGTCACGTCGCGCGGCAGCCCGAGCGGGACGTCGACGACCACGCCGAGATCGACGGCGACGGCGGCCTCGCGGGGGAGCTCCGCATCGCGCTCGACGACGCGGTAGTCGTTCGGCGCCGAGCACGCGACGGCGAGCACCAGCACGCCGACGATGGCCCCCACCGCGCGCATCAGAATCGCCCCTGCCAGCCGAGGCGCACCCCGGCGTGATCGACCTGCACGGCGGGGCTCGACGAGGGGCGCCCGAGCAGCCACCACACGGCGCCCCCGGCCGCTGCGGCGAGGCCCACGCCGAGGAGCACGTTCGCGCCGAGGGTGAGCCCTGGGGCCTGCGCGGCGCGGTCGCGCGCAGCGACGTCCGGGCACCAGGCCACGTCGTCGGTGACGGTGCAGGGCGCGAGCACCTCTCCGCGCACCAGGGCGAGAGCGCCTGCGGTGGCGAGCGAGGCGCCCGCGAGGCTCCACAGCACCACAGGCCCTACCCAGGGG
>JAEYZO010000947.1 GCA_023428035.1 Pseudomonadota bacterium
GATGGAGACGCGCATGGCGGTGCGGAGGCGCGCGGCGAAGGCGCGGCCGTCGGCGGGGCGGTCGGCGGGGTCGACGGAGAGCGCGGCGAGGATCACGTCGCTGACGGCGTCGGGGACCTCGCCCATGCCCGGTGGGGCGACGGGCACCGGCGCGGGCTCGCGCACGCGGCGCAGGAGGTCGCTGAACTCGCCGGTCTCGAAGGGCACGCGGCCGGTGACCATCTCGCACCAGATGAGGGCGGCGGCGTAGAGGTCGGCGCGGTGGTCGACGGGCATCCCCACGAGCTGCTCGGGGGACATGTACGCCGGCGTGCCGATGAGGACGCCCGCCTGGGTGATGTTCCCGCGGGAGGGGATGGACGAAGACGATTTCGCGATCCCGAAGTCGATGAGCTTGGGCTGCTCGACGGAGCCCCCGACCAGGATGACGTTGGAGGGCTTGAGGTCGCGGTGCACCACCGAGGCGGCGTGGATCGCGTCGAGGCCCCCCAGCACGCCGAGGACGGCGGTGGTGGCGAGGGCCCAGTGCTGCGGCCCCTCGCGCTCGAGCTGGAGTTCCAGGGGCACGCCGTCGACGAACTCCATCACGATGCAGGGCGAGCCGTCGTCGAGGGTGCCGTAGTCGATCACCGAGACGACGTTGTTGTGGCGCACCTTCGCCATGAGCTGCGCCTCCTGCTCGAAGCGGGAGCGCAGGACGGGGTCGGCCTCGTAGGCGAGGACCTTCACGGCCACGCGGTGCCCGAGGGTCGCGTGCGTGGCCGCGTAGACCTGGCCCATGCCGCCCGACCCGATCAGGTAGTCGACGACGTAGCGCCCGAGGACGGTGTCTCCGCGTTGGAGTGACATCGGTGGACCAGAATCACGGTTATTCGCCCCGGAGGGCGATGTCCACCGGAGACTCTGGCCAGAGGATCGTCCCGCTGTGCAGGTACACCAGCGGGCGCAGGGGGTCTTCGCCGGGCGCCCCCCCGAGGGAGACCCCGGGCCTGCCGTCGGCGAGGCGCACCTGGGCCCCAGGGGGGAGGCTCCCGTGGGCGGCCAGCAGCGCCCGCACCCACCGCGGGTCGTGCTCGGCCCCCGAGGCCCGCGAGGCCCACGCGAGGAGGTCTCCGTTCTCGAGGTCGAAGTCGGGCCCGAGGGGGCAACGCAAGCGCTCGAGGTCGAAGGCCAGCGCCGCGGCCCGCGCCACCGGGTGCCACTTGCTCGCGTCGGCGAAGTGCGCGCAGACCCCGTGGAGGAGCGCGCACACCCGCAGCCGGTGGGCGTCGAGGGTCGAGGCCCCGGCGTCGACCCCCGCGAGGAGCGTGGGCAGCGCGGTGTCGGCCGCCTCGGCGAAGGTGCAGCCCTCGCGCTCGGAGTAGCCGTGCAGCGCGAGGGTGAGCGCGGCGTGGGCCCCCACCCGGCGCGAGGCCACGGAGACCTTCACCGCGTCGAGCATGGCGAGGGCGTGCAGCATCGCGCCCAGGGCCCTGCGCGCCACGGTGCGCTGCCCCGGCGCGAAATCGAGGAAGCGCAGGCAGGCCCCGAGGTCGGCCTCGACGGCCCGCTCGGCGCGGCGCATGGCGCCGACGGCGGCGGCCCAGTCCCAGCCCGAGGCGATGCGGCCCTCGAGGGACTCGATGTCGGCCAGGGCGCGGGTCACCTGCGCCGGCGCGAAGAGCTCGGCGTCGACGGCGGAGCCCGCGGTGCCCTCCCTCGCCCCGGTGATCTCGCGCATGAAGAGCCCGTCGACGGCGGGGGCCTCGGTGGCCTTGCGGGCGATGGCCGCGCCGAGGGCGAGCACCGCCGCGGGGGCGGGGGGCCACTCGACCTTCACCTCGTTGACGCGCATCGCCGCGAGGGCCCGCGCGAGGTGCAGCGCGCGGTGAAAGCTCTGGGGCTCGAGCACGGCGAGGGCCCGGTCGACGAAGACCGCCTGACCGACGAACTGCAGCGCGAAGGGCGGCCCCGTCGCGGCCATGGCCGCCACCACCGACTCGGCGAGCTGCAGCGAGAGCGGGTGCGACTCGCCGTGCACCGCCACGGTGCGCGTGAGGATGAACAGCCGGTCGACGATGACCCCGGCGCCCGCCTCGGCCTCGGCCTCGGGGCGCACGGGGTTCACGCGCCCTTCGCTCCCTTCGCGTCGCGCAGCGCGCGGAAGCGCTCCCTCACCTCGTGCGCGTCGAGGAGCTCCCCGGGCCGCCACGCGACGCAGCGGGCCACCAGGTCGCCGCGGCCCTCCATCGCGTCGAGGAGGCGCAGCCGCGTGGCCGCGGGCATGTGCCGGTCGCGCACGAAGGGCACGAGGAGCTCCGCGGCGAGGTCCGACTCCACCGCGGCGTCGCAGAGGGCGCCGAGGGCCTTCGGGGTCCAGCGCGCGTCGGAGCCGAGCTGCGAGGCCATCCAGCGCACGCCCGCGGGGCCGAGGGCCTTCAACCTCGCGGCGGTGTGCGCGGTGGGGTCGCCCTGGGTGAGCAGCGCGTCGAGCCTGCCGCTCATGGCCGACGCGAGGCGCGAGAGGGCGTCGGCCCAGCCCGAGTCTTCTTCGGCGCGGTCGAGGAGGAGCGCCACGAGCCGCTCGGTGGTCGCGGGCCCGGCGACGAGCATCACCTCGGCGAGGGCGCGGGTGTTGCCCGAGGCGCGCATCACCGAGGCGGCGACGGCGTCGGCGAAGACGTCTCCGTCGAGGGCGGCGACGAGGCCCCGCGCGAAGGGGTCTCCGCGGCGCACCTGCGCGGTCAGGAGGTCGATGAGCTCGACGCCGGCGCCCGCGGGGTCGCGGGTGAGCACGTCGATGACCCGCCGCGCGAAGGCGTTGGGCTGGAGGGTGTCGTGCAGCGGCCGGTGTGACAGCAGCAGCGCGGTCTCGTGCAGGCGCCAGCGGGCCTCGTCGTCGCAGGCGGCGCGCAGGGGCGCGGCGGCGGTGGGGCGCAGGGCGAAGCGCTCGTCGCCGGCGCTGGGCGGGGCCATCGAGAGGGGGACGTCGAACTCCTCGCGCTCGGCCGCCCCGTCGAGGTCCTGCGCGGAGAGCATCACCGAGCGGTCGGTGAGCGACTTGAGCTCCGAGGCCTGCATCGCGACGAGGGCGCCGTCGACCGAGGGGTCGAGCACGTAGTCGTCGAAGACCTCCATGAACGAGGTCTGCACCTCGACGTCGAAGCCCGCGGTGCCGTTGGCCCAGAGCCAGTCGCGGAAGCGCGCGATCGCGGTGACCTCGCTCTCCAACCGCGCGAGCTCGTCGGCCAGGGCGCGGAGCTCGTCGAGGGTCATCCCCGGCCGCGGCGCCACCGCGCGCAGCCCCGCCATGAAGGCCGGGAGCAGCCAGCGGACCTCGTGGTCTTGCAGGTCCATCGCGGGCACGCCGCGCACCGAGAGGCCGTTGGCGGCGAGCTCCATGGGCGCGTCGGCGAGGGCGGCCCAGCACTCCCTCGCGCGCTCCGCCGCGGGCTCGATCGCGTGGCCGTGGGTGCGCGCCGAGCGCACCAGGGCGTCGAAGGCCCGCGCGAAGGCCCGCACCTCGCCCTTCTGCGCCCGCTGCTCCCCCGAGGGTCTTCGGCCCCCGCCCGTCGACCGCAGGCTGGACCTCCCCACCCGCGGCGCGGTGCGAGCTCTCATCACGTCTCTCCCTCGTAGCAGAGCGCGGCGCGGCGGGGCAATCGCCGCCCTCGACCGCGACGGTGTACCGTCGGCCCATGCGCTCCCGGTCGGTGCTCCTCGCCGCGCTGTGCGCGGTGACGGTGATGGCGTGTGCGGCTGAAGACCGCACCCCCTTCGGCTTCGACGCAGGCGCGGGCGGAGGCCGCGACGCGACCCAGACCACGGACGCTGGCCCACGCGCGGACCTGGGCGCGGTGAGCGCGGACGACGTCTCTCCCGCGGGGGATGTCTCCAGCGTGTACGACACATCGACGGAGGGCGACGGCTGCGCGGTGGGCACCACGTGTACGCCCAACGCCGAGGGCTGCCAGGCGAGGGAGACCTGCGGCAACGGCCTCGACGACGACTGCAACGGCCGCCCCGACGACGGCTGCGCGTGCATCCCGGGCACGGTGCAGGACTGCTTCCTCGGGCCGCCCTTGAGGCGGGGCGTGGGGCAGTGCTCCGGCGGCACGCAGCGCTGCGAGGGCAGCGGCGAGTTCGGTTCGTGGGGCGCGTGCGCGGGCGCGATCGGCCCGTCGGCGGAGACCTGCGACCAGCTCGACAACGACTGCGACGGCTGCGCCGACGAGGGCCTGTGCTGCGGGGGTGAGCTCTCGTGCCCCGGCGCCGACGACCCGCGGGTGCCCGAGGGGCGCCCCTTCGCCGCCTACGGGCTGCGGGGCGAGATGTTCTTCACGGGCACCGCGCGGAGCTGGCGCTGGGAGATCCGCGGCGGGCCCTGCGACGCGGTGCTCCCGCGGCCGACCTTCACCACCTACGGCCTCGACACCCGCGTCGCGGCCTTCGTCCCGACGCTCTCGGGCGACTACACCGTGACGCTCACGGTGGTCACCGGCGACGGTCGCACCCTCACCTGCACCTTCGTGGTTCACATCGTCGGCCCCGGGATGCGCGTCGAGCTCTGCTGGGACACCAGCACCACCGTCGACCTCGACCTCTACGTGCACGACCCGCGGAACATGAACCCCTGGTTCGACAGCGCGGGCCCGCCGCTCACCAGCGTGAACAACAGCTCGTGCAACTGGTCGAACTGCGAGGCCAACATCCGCGGGGCGCGGGGGCGGGTCGACTGGGGCTACGCGACCTCTCCCTTGATGAACTGCGAGAGCGGGCCGCTCGGCGCGGGGTGGCGGGCGATGGGCGCGTGCTCGAACCCGAGGCTCGACATCGACAACAACCTCGTGAAGGCCAGCGGGGTGCCCGAGAACATGAACGTCGACAACCCGAGGGACGGTGAGCGCTTCAGGGTGATGGTGCAGAACTTCACCGGCGCCCGCGCGCGCCCCGTGCTGAACGTCTACTGCGGCGGGAGGCTCCGGGGCACCCTCGGCGCGGCGCCCGACCCGCTGCCGGACTTCACCGGCCCCACGGGGCACCTCTCGGTGGGGGCGATGTGGCGCGCGGCCGACGTGACGGTGAGGGTGAACGCGAGCGGCGAGACCACGGGCTGCGAGGTCACGCCGCTGCGCCCGCCGGGGGCGTCGAGCTGTATCGCACCCAGTTTTCTGGACACCAGTTTCGACTCCGCCGCGATCCGCTCCTGACGGAGCGCGCGGGAGCGTACCGCGGCGCTCGCTTCGGGGAAGGTCGCGCCACCCCACGCTCGTCGCGGTCGCCGCCACCCTCTCGTCGGGCCGTGTCACCGTCCGCGACGGGCACGGTCACCGGTGTCGACGACCGTGGCGACCTTCGGCCCGGACACTGTTACCGATCGACCGGTCTGTGGCACCGACACCCCCGGATCGTGGCCCCGACCACCCCGAAAGTGTCACCCAGGTGCCCGGTCTGAACTGTTACCAAGGTTCCCGGTTGCACCCACCCTGGGCTGGGGGTCACCCCACCCTGACATGGGGTCCCCCCCACCCTGAGTCGGGGGTCACCCCACCCTGACATGGGGGTCACCCCACCCTACGGGATGATCGGGCCCGCGTCGGCGGGGGGCTGCGGCGGGCGGTACTCCCCCGGCGGTAGAGGCGTGAGCGCGAAGTCCTGCCGCGCGACGCCGTTCGCGGTGATCGTCACCGACGCGTCCACCGCGCGCGCCCCGGGGAACCACGCGTGCATCGTGTAGGTCCCCGGCGGCAGGTGGTCGACGCGGTAGCGCCCCTCGCGGTTCGTCTGGTCGTAGTGAGGGTTGGGCGTCACCACCAGCGGCGTCTGCATCCAGTTCGGAAAGTTCACCGAGTGCAGGATGTACCGCCCCGGACGAAGGACCCGAGGCTCCTGGTCCTCCCCGCGGTTGAGGAGCTGCGCGATGGTCGCGCCCAGCCCGTCGACCTTCGGGAGGTGATGACGGTCGGTCTCCGCGTGGAGGATCAGCCGGTCGTTCAGGCTCATCGCCAGGATCCGCGGCTCGATGGTGCAGTCGTGAAAGTTCGCGTAGCGGTTGCGCGGCGGCGGGGCCCTCCCCGGCGTGCGCGCGTCGACGGTCACGATCGCCTCGGGCAGGGGGCCCGGCCCGGTGATCGGGAAGCGCCGCGCGTAGTACTCGTTGACCGCCGCGCGGCAGCCCGGCCGGTTCATCGTCTCGGCGTCGGCGCTGATGGGGACGGGCTCCGGCACCGGCCCCGTGAGCCGCACCACGCCCTCGACCGACCCCGTCGGCCCCGCCGGCGCGACCGCCCCCGCGTCACGCGACGTCGGCGTCGTGACTCCAGCGTCGGGCGTCACCGCCGGGCGAACCGCGGGCTCGCTGGGCCGACGGTTGCACCCGAGCGCCAACAGGGTTGTCAGGGCGAGGAGCGAGGAGGTGGGAGGCACACGGCGACGGTGGGTCATCGCCGCGGTGCGTACCACGGGGCGTGCCGTCAGCGCTGCGCCGCGGGGGCGGGGGCG
>JAEYZO010000021.1 GCA_023428035.1 Pseudomonadota bacterium
GTTCGCGCAGGTGGCGTCGTCGTCGGCGCAGCAGAGCTTCACGCACACGCCCGGGGTGCCCAGGCACGCGAAGCCCGGTCGGCAGCCGTTGGCGGTGGCGCAGGGCTCGCCCCAGCCCCCCGCCGAGGGCGTGGCGCAGGTCGCGCGCACCCCGCCGCCGTCGACCCGGCCCGCGAAGCAGCCCTGGCCCGCCGCGCAGCCCACCGCCGTCACCAGGTTGCAGGTGCCGAAGCTGCCGCCGCAGTTGGTGGGGAAGTTCCCAGCGTCGAAGGTCGCCGCGGCGTCGCGCGGCGTCGCGCCGTCTGCGCCGGCGTCACTCGTGAGGGTGTTCGACCCGCAGGCCGCGAGGCAGAGGCTGAGCAGGACCGTGTGCGTAGGGCGCATCGGCCCAACCTAAGCCCTCTTCGCGGGAGCGCGACCGTCAGTGCACCGTGCCGTCGGTGGTCGACATCGGCAGGCCCGAGGGGCGGGCCTCTTCGCGGGGCTTCACCGCCCGGCCCTCGACGCGGGCGAGCGCCGCGCTCACGAAGCCCACGAAGAGCGGGTGCGGCTCCATCGGCCGTGACTTCAGCTCCGGGTGGAACTGGCACCCGAGGAAGTACGGGTGCCCCGGGAGCTCGACCACCTCGACGAGGCGGCGGTCGGGGGAGGTGCCCGAGAGCCGCAGGCCCTTCGCGCTGAGCTGCTCCCTGAAGTCGTTGTTGAACTCGTAGCGGTGCCGGTGGCGCTCGGAGATCTGCGTGGCGCCGTACACCGTCGCCGCCAGGGAGCCCTCGTCGAGCACGCAGGGGTAGGCCCCGAGGCGCATCGTGGCGCCCTTGTCGCGCACCGAGCGCTGCTCGGGCATGAGGTCGATCACGCTGGGGGCGCGGGGGTCGAACTCGGCGCTGCTCGCGCCCGTGATGCCCGCGACGTGGCGCGCGAACTCCACCACGGCGAGCTGCATCCCGAGGCAGATGCCGAAGAAGGGGACGCCCTTCTCGCGGGCGTAGCGGATCGCGGCGACCTTGCCCTCGACCCCGCGCTCGCCGAAGCCGCCCGGGACGAGGATCGCGTCGCAGCCCCCCACCGAGCGCTCGACGGACTCCGCGCTCGTCGGGTCGATGGTCTCGCTGTCGACGTAGCGCAGGTCGAGCTTGCAATCGTTGGCGAGGCCGCCGTGCACCAGGGCCTCGTGCAGGCTCTTGTACGAGTCGCGCAGGTGCACGTACTTGCCCACGACGGCGATCTTCACGGGGGCGCGGGTGGGGCGCACGAAGCGCTCGACCACGCGGTGCCAGCCGGTCATGTCGGGCTGCCGCGACCAGATGTTGAGCCGCTCGCAGATGAGCTCGTCGAGGCGCTCGGCCCGCAGCGCCTCGGGGAGCTCGTAGAGGCAGCCGACGTCCTCGCAGGTGATGACGCACTCGGCGGGCACGTTGGAGAAGAGAGAGATCTTGTCCTTCACCGACTGCGAGAGGGGCCTCTCGGTGCGGCACAGGAGGATGTCGGGCTGGATGCCGATCTCTCGCATCTCCTTCACGGAGTGCTGCGTGGGCTTGGTCTTGAGCTCGCTCGCCGCGCCGATCCACGGGACGAGCGTGACGTGCACGCTCAGCGCGTTCTGCGGGCCCGACTCGAGCTTCAGCTGCCGCACCGCCTCGAGGAAGGGCAGCGACTCGATGTCGCCCACGGTGCCGCCGATCTCGACGATGGCGACGTCGGCGCCCTGCGTGGCCTCGCGCACCCGGGCCTTGATCTCGTCGGTGATGTGCGGGATCACCTGCACCGTCGCGCCGAGGTACTCGCCCTTGCGCTCCTTCGAGATCACCGACTGGTAGATCTTGCCGGTGGTGAGGTTGTTCGCGCGGGTGAGCCGCGCGGAGGTGAAGCGCTCGTAGTGGCCGAGGTCGAGGTCGGTCTCGGCGCCGTCGTCGGTCACGAAGACCTCGCCGTGCTGGTACGGCGACATCGTGCCGGGGTCGACGTTGATGTACGGGTCGAGCTTGACGAAGGTGACCCTGAGCCCGCGGGCCTCGAGCAGCGCGCCGATGGAGGCCGACGCGAGGCCCTTGCCGATGGACGACACCACGCCGCCGGTGGTGAAGAGGTACTTCGTGCGCTTGGCGCTCATCGCGGTCGCTGCCTCCGGGAGAACAGAAAGACCCGTCCCCAGCGCTCGACCGCGGGGGCGGTCGGTGGGGGAGGGTGGGGTGTCGAGGGCCGTCGTGCGTGTCTACAGAGCGCGGCGCGCGGGGGACGGTTCGATCCCGCGCGTCAACGTCAGCGACGCACGGGAGGCCACTCTAGGGGAGCGAGGGCCGCGAAGTCAACGCGGCGACGAGTGCGTCACTCGACGGTGACGGTCTTGGCGAGGTTGCGCGGCTGGTCGACGTCGGTGCCGCGCAGGTCGGCCACGTAGTACGACAAGAGCTGCAAGGGCACGATCGTGAGGAGCGGCGCCACGGCCTCGTGCGCGCGCGGCACGGGGAGCGCGTCAGCGCCGAGCTCCTCGGCCACCTTCGGCTCGTCGACCACGGCGATGATCCTCCCGTCGCGCGCCTTCACCTCCTGCACGTTCGACAGCATCTTCTCGAGCGTCGAGTCGCTGGGGAGGAGGCACACCACGGGCATGTCGCGGTCGACCAGCGCCAGCGGCCCGTGCTTCATCTCGCCGCCCGCGTAGCCCTCGGCGTGCACGTACGAGATCTCCTTGAGCTTGAGGGCCCCCTCGAGCGCCACCGCGCTCGAAAGCCCGCGCCCGAGGAAGAGCGCGTCGCGCGTCTGCAGGATCGACCGCGACACCCGCTCGACGTTCGCCGCGTCGTCGAGCGCCGCGCGCATCTTCTGCGGCGCCATCACCAGCTCCTGCAGGAGCTCCCGCCCGACCTCGGCGCTGATCGCCCCCCGCGCGCGCCCGAGGTGCACCGCGAGCATGGTGAGCGCCGCGAGCTGCGCGGTGAAGCACTTGGTGCTCGCCACGCCGATCTCGGGCCCCGCGTGGGTGTAGAGCGCGCCGTGCGCCATGCGCGCGATGGCCGAGCCCTGCACGTTGACCACCGCCAACACCCGGGCGCCGCGCTCTCGGGCCTCCTTCGCGGCGGCGAGGGTGTCGGCGGTCTCGCCCGACTGAGAGACGGCCACCACGAGGTCGCCCTCTCCCACCACCGGGTCGCGGTAGCGGAACTCGCTCGCGAGGTCGGCCACCGCGGGCACCCGCGCGAGGGACTCCAGCAGGTACCGGCCGTGGAGCGAGGCGTGGAAGCTCGTGCCGCACGCGAGCAGCACGACGCGCTTGATGGCCTTCGCCTCGTCGGCGCTGATGCCCATCTCGCCGGGCTCGAGGTCTCCCGACTCGAGCCGCACGCGCCCGCGCAGGGTGTCTTCGATCGCGCGCGGCTGCTCGTGGATCTCCTTCAGCATGAAGTGCTTGTAGCCGCCCCGCTCGGCCTGCATGAGCGACCAGGTGATGCGCTGCGGGGCGCGGTCGACGCGCTCCCCCGCGAGGGTCTCGACGCGCGCGCCCTTGCGAGAGATCTCGGCCACCTCGCCGTCGTCGAGGAAGATCACGTCGCGGGTATGCGCGAGGAGCGCCGGCACGTCGCTGGCCGCGAGCATCACGCCCTCGCCCACGCCGAGGACGAGGGGCGAGGCCTGCTTGGCGAGCACGACGCGCGAGGGGTCGCTGCGGGTGAGCACGGCGATGGCGTAGGCGCCGCGGATCTGGGCGAGGGTGGCCTTCACGGCGTCGAAGAGGTCGAGGCCCCTCGTGGTGTGCAGGTCGACGAGGTGCGCGACGATCTCGGTGTCGGTGTCGCTCTTGAACTCCCGGCCCTGGGCGCGGAGCGCGGCCTTGAGCTCGACGTGGTTCTCGATGATGCCGTTGTGCACCACGGCGACGTCGCCCGAGACGTGGGGGTGGGCGTTGTGCTCCGAGGGCTTTCCGTGGGTGGCCCAGCGGGTGTGGCCGATGCCGGTGGTGCCGTGCGCGGGGTCGCGCGCGAGCACGTCGCCGAGGGCCGAGAGCTTGCCCGCGGCGCGGCGCACCTGGAGCCCCGAGCCGTCATGCACGGCGACGCCGGCGCTGTCATAGCCGCGGTACTCGAGCCGGCGGAGGCCGTCGAGGAGGATGGGGGCGCACTCCTCGGTGCCGACGTAAGCGATGATGCCGCACATTGCGTGTTCGCCTCTGCGTGGGTGGTGGGTGAACTAGAGAGAGGCCCGAGGATGCCCGCGGGTCGCGCGCGGCGCTACGGGGTGTCTGGCCGAGCGGCTCAGTGACCCGTGCGGGGGGCCTCCCCGGCGGGGTGAGCGACGCGCTGGAGCGCCGGAGCGGCGAGCTCCTCGCAGCGGGCGCGGAGGGGGGGCGCGAGGGCGGGCGAGTCGGCCGTCACCGCCGTGAGCTCCGCGGAGACGGCGCCGGTGCGGTGGTTGACGACGCGCACGGGGCCGAAGACGCGCAGGGCCTCCCTCAGGGGCATGGTGGCGCGGGGCTGGGGGGCTTCGGCCTGGCCTTCGCGCGGCGCGGCGGGCTCGCTGGGGCGCGCCGCGCAGGCGGAGAT
>JAEYZO010000093.1 GCA_023428035.1 Pseudomonadota bacterium
GGCCCCCCGGCGCGCCCTTGGGATGCGCGATGTTGATCACCAGCTTGCGCCCGCGGAGCTGCGCGTCGCGCAGCGCTTCAATGGCCTGGCTCGCCGCCTCGGCGCTGCCCAGGGTCACGAAGCCGAAGCCCCTGCGGCGGCCCTCGGGGTCGAGCGGTAGGTGCACCCTGAGCACCGGGCCCGCGCCGTAGCCGTTGAGCACCTGCTCGACCTCCTCCTGCGTGGTGTCGTAGGGGAGGTTACCGACGTAGAGCGTGCGGTCAGGCGCGGGGCCGCCGGGGCCGCGGTCGCCCCCGCCGCCAAACCCACCGGGCCCCCGGCGCTCGCCCGGCGCTCGCTCGCCCCGCGCGGGGGGCTCGTCTTGAAAGGGCCTCACCGCGATCGCGCGGCCGTCGACGATGCGCCCGTCGAGCACCGACCGCGCGCGCTCGGCCTCTTCGGTGCTGCTGAGGCGCACGAACGCGAAGCCCCGCGGTCGACCCGACATCCGGTCTCGCGGGAGGGTCAGCTCCGTCACGTCGGAGCCCGACTCGACGAAGAGCGAGCGCAAGGTGTCTTCGGTCACACTGTCGGGCAGACCAGCCACGAACAGCTTGCGCGCGTTGTCACTCGCCATCCGAACTCTCTCCGAACTGAGGTCTCGCGACGCCGTGGGGCTTCAGCGCCCCGCGACGCCCCGGCGAGGGGCGGCGATGAGGCTCTCGCGCGGGCGGTGAGGGGCGAGAATACGCCGGGCCTCAAGGCCGTCAACGGGGCTCCGAGCGCCCCTCACCCGCGCTCCGCGACGGGGCTCACGGGCGCGTTGACGTCGCGCGAAAGCCGTCCGTTCTCGCTGGAATCGCACAGCGCGAGTGCTTGACACCCCAAGAGCTTTCGGGCCAGTGTCAAAGCGCGCCGTACTGCACGCGACTCCAGCGCGGCCACACACCCACAATGGCGGCCTCCGAAGCACGTGCGCAGAGCAGCTACAAGGTCACCGAGCGGCTTGAGTCCGGCGGCATGGCCGAGGTCTTCCGCGGGGAGAGCGTCTCCGTAGCGGGCTTCAAGAAGCAGGTCGCGATCAAGCGCGTCCTGCCGCACCTCGCGGCCAACGAGAAGTTCATCCGGATGTTCCTCGACGAGGCCCGCCTCTCGGCGCGGCTCTCTCACGCGAACATCGTGCAGGTCTTCGACATCGGCCACGTCGAGAACACGTACTTCATCGTGATGGAGTACATCGACGGCGTTAACCTCAAGAGCGTCGTCGAGCACCTCCGAAGCACCCGGCAGTCCTTCCCGATCAACCTCGCGTGCCACATCGCCGTGAAGGTCTGCGAGGGCCTCTACTACGCTCACCACGTCACCGACTCCGACGGCCGGGCGCTCAACATCGTCCACCGCGACATCTCTCCGCCCAACGTTCTGATCTCGAAGAACGGCGAGGTGAAGATCGTCGACTTCGGGCTGGCGAAGGCCGCGCACTCGGTCGAGAAGACCGAGCCCGGGGTGGTGAAGGGCAAGTTCAGCTACCTCGCCCCCGAGACCGCGATGGGGCAAGAGGCCGACGCCCAGGCCGACATCTTCGCCGTGGGCATCATGCTCTGGGAGATGCTCGCGGGGCGAAAGCTCTTCCAGGGCGAGACCGACTACCAGACCGTCAAGCTCGTGCAGCAGGCCCAGGTGCCCTCGGTGCGCGCGATCAACCCCGCGGTGCCCGACGAGCTCGAGGGCGTGCTGCGCCGCGCGCTGGCCCGCGACAAGTCTCAGCGCTTCGCCTCCGCCGAGGAGCTCAGCGACGAGCTCGCGACCTTCCTCGTGCGCCACCGGATGAAGGTCACCTCGGGCGAGCTCGCGCGGGTCGTGCACGAGGTCGTCGCGGCGCGCGCTGAAGAGAAGGCCCGCACGGCCTCAGCGGGCGCGGCCTCGGGCTCCGGCGGCGACATCGACCAGCTCATCCAGGAGGAGCTCTTCCGCTTCACCTCCATCGGCGACCCGAGGAGCCCGTCCCCCGGCGCGGCGCGGGCTGACTTCTCCGACGTGGCCGTGGCCGACGGCGCGCAGCCCCTCGACGCTGGGTCCTTCGAGAACCTCAACGAGTGGGCCTCGTCGCTGGTGAGCGAGAGTGAAGCCCCGGGCAGCGTCTCGCTCGGCGGGTGGAGCGACGCGCCCCCGCGGCCCAACAGCGCGCCTCCGGGCAACCTCGCTGACGCGCTCGAGGGCGACCCTCTCGACGAGCCCCCGCGCCCGTCGGCGCCGCAGTCGCTCCCGATCTCTCTGGTGCAGCCGCCGATGCGCTCTCCGTCGAGCCCGGGGCCGTCGAGCTACAACCAGCTCGCGCCGCCTCCGCCCGCGCCTAGGCGCTTCCCCGTGGCGCTGCTCGCGCTGGTGGCGGTGCTGGTGCTCGGCGCGGTGGGCGTGGGGATCTTCCTGAAGATGCGCTGACCGGGCGTCGGGGGTTTCCAGCCCCTGGGTGGTGCTTACGCTCGGTGAGCCGCGGGGAGCGTGCGACTCGCCGCGATTCATCATCGACGGAGGCTGAGACCCCTATGCGTATGGATCGACTCACCACGAAGGCCCGCGAGGCCCTCGCGTCATCGCAGTCCGAGGCCGTTCGGCGCGGCAACCCCGAGCTCACCCCCGAGCACGTGATGCTCTCGCTGCTCCAGCAGGACGAGGGCGCGGTGCCCGCGCTGGTGCGCAAGGCGGGGCTCCAGCCGAAGGGTCTCATCGAAGAGTTCACGCGGCAGATCGACAAGCTCCCGCGCGTGACCGGCGGATCTGAGCCCTCGCTCTCGCGCCGCGCCGCGGTGCTCTTGCAGAAGGCCGAAGACGAAGCCAAGGGCCTGAAGGACGACTTCCTCTCGGTGGAGCACCTGGTGCTCGCGGCGATCAAGCACGACCGCGACGTCGCGGGCTCGCTCAAGCGCCTGGGGCTCGACGAGGACAAGTTCATGGCCGCGCTGAAGGAGGTGCGCGGCAGCCAGCGCGTCACCACGCAGGACCCCGAGGGGACCTTTCAGGCGCTGGAGAAGTACTGCCGCGACTACACGCAGCTCGCGCGCAGCGGAAAGCTCGACCCGGTGATCGGCCGTGACGAGGAGATCCGCCGGGTGATGCAGGTGCTCTCGCGGCGCACGAAGAACAACCCGGTGCTCATCGGCGAGCCCGGCGTGGGCAAGACCGCCATCGTCGAGGGCATCGCGCAGCGCATCGAGCGGGGCGACGTGCCCGAGTCGTTGAGGGACCGGCGGATCGTGGCGCTCGACCTCGCGTCGCTGGTGGCGGGCGCGAAGTTCCGCGGGGAGTTCGAGGAGAGGCTCAAGGCCGTGCTCAAGGAGGTCGAGACCGCGGGCAACGTGGTGCTCTTCATCGACGAGCTCCATACGCTGGTGGGCGCGGGCGCCGCCGAGGGCGCGATGGACGCGAGCAACATGCTCAAGCCGGCCCTCGCGCGCGGCGAGCTGCACTGCATCGGCGCGACCACCCTCGACGAGTACCGCAAGCACATCGAGAAGGACGCGGCGTTGGAGCGTCGCTTTCAGCAGGTGTACGTCGGTCAGCCGACGGTCGAAGACACCGTGGCGATCCTGCGCGGGCTGAAGGAGCGCTACGAGGTGCACCACGGCATCCGCATTCAAGACGGAGCGCTGGTGGCCGCGGCGACGCTGTCGAACCGGTACATCACCGACCGCTTCCTGCCCGACAAGGCCATCGACCTGGTGGATGAGGCGGCGTCGAAGCTGAAGATGGAGATCGGCTCGATGCCCTTCGAGATCGACCAGGAGCAGCGCAAGCTGACCCAGTTGGAGATCGAGCGTCAGGCCCTCTCGCGCGAGAAGGACCGCGCGTCGATCACGCGGCTCGAGGACGTCGGCGGCGAGATCGCCGAGCGCAAGGCCGCGGTCGAGGGGATGAAGGCCCAGTGGCTCCGCGAGAAGGAGCTCATCGAGCAGGTGCGCGGCTTCAAGGAGAAGCTCGAGCGCGCGCGGCTCGACCTCGAGCAGGCGACGCGCGCGGGGCGCTACGAAGAGGCTGGGAGGATCCAGTACGACGTGATCCCGGGGCTGGAGCGCGAGCAGGAGCGCGCGCAGGCGATGATCGCCGAGGCGCAGTCTTCGGGGCGCGCGTACCTGAAGGAGGAGGTCACCGCCGAGGACATCGCCGCGGTGGTGGCCAAGTGGACCGGCGTGCCCGTCACCCGGATGCTGGAGTCGGAGCAGGCGAAGCTCCTGCGCATGGAGGACCAGCTCCGCGAGCGGGTGGTGGGGCAGGGCGACGCCGTGGTGGCCGTGTCGAACGCGGTGCGCCGCGCGCGGGCGGGGCTCGGTGATGACCGCCGTCCCATCGGGTCGTTCGTGTTCCTGGGACCGACGGGAGTGGGCAAGACCGAGCTCGCCAAGGCGCTCGCGGCCTTTCTCTTCGACGACGACCGGGCGATGGTTCGCATCGACATGAGCGAGTACATGGAGAAGCACGCCGTGGCTCGGCTCATCGGCGCTCCTCCCGGGTACGTGGGCTACGAGGAGGGAGGGCAGCTCACCGAGCCGGTGCGCCGCCGGCCCTACTCGGTGATCCTCTTCGACGAGGTCGAGAAGGCGCACCCCGACGTGTGGAACGTGCTGCTCCAGGTGCTCGACGACGGGCGCCTCACCGACGGTCAGGGCCGCACCGTCGACTTCCGCAACACGGTGCTGATCCTCACGAGCAACGTGGGGAGCCAGCACCTGTTGGATGAGGGCGCGAGCGAGGAGCAGATGCGCCGCGCCGTGATGGAGGAGCTGCGCCGGAGCTTCAGGCCGGAGTTCCTCAATCGGCTCGACGAGACGATCTTGTTCCACCGGCTCGGCAAGGAGGACATCCGTCGCATCGTCGACATCCAGCTCGCGGGCTTCGCGAAGCGCCTGGAGCGCCGCGACCTCAAGCTCAGCGTCGACGACGCGGCGAAGGACTTTTTGGGTGAGGTCGGCTGGGACCCGGTGTACGGCGCGCGGCCCTTGAAGCGCGCGATCCAGCAGCACCTCGAGAACCCGCTCGCTCAACGGATCCTGGGCGGCGAGTACGCGCCCGGAGACGCCGTGAGGGTCACCCGCGGCGCGGGCGACCTGCGCTTCGAGAAGGTGATGGTGAACTGAGCGCCCATGGCCGAGGTACCATCGCGGGCCCTATGGAGGAGCCCGCATGGCGATCACGGCCTTGAAGTGCCCCAACTGCGCGGCGCCGGTGCCGGCGTCGCGGGCGCGCACGGTGGTGTGCGCGTACTGCGGCCACGTGTTGACCGGCGTCCCGCGGGTCGACGTCTCTGACGCGAGCGAGCGCCCCGAGGACGAGGGCCGACCGCGCGTGGCGGTCGGCGACGCTCGCTTCGTGCTCGAGGGGAGGCTCGGGGTGGGCGACGGGTGCGACGTGTTCCTCGGGCGCCGCGACGCGCGCTTGACCGAGCGGGTGGTGCTGAAGGTGCTGCGCGCGAGGAGCGACGCCGACCTCGTCACGCGCGAGTGGCGCGCCCTCGAAGCCATCGCGGCGAGCGACGCGCAGGGGGCGGACTACTTCCGCACGCTGCTGCCGCAGGGGGTGACGCACGGGCGGCTGGTGGGCCCTGGCGCGGCGGAGGTGCCGGTGAACGTCTACCGCTGGCGCAGCGGCTTCGTTCACACGCTCGACGACGTGCGCGCGCGCTACCCCGAGGGCGTCGACCCGCGCGCTGCGGTGTGGATGTGGAAGCGCCTGCTCGAAGGTCTGGGGTGGGTTCACCGCGCGGGCCATGTGCACGGCGCGGTGTTGCCGCGGCACCTGTTGATCCACGCGAGGGACCACGGCGTGGTGCTGGTGGGCTGGTCGAGCGCGGCGCGGTCGGGGGCGGCGCTGCCCGCGGTGAGCGCGGGGGCGCGGGCGTTCTACCCCGACGACGCGTGGGCGGGCCGCGCGGTGACCCCCGCGACGGACCTCACCATGGGCGCGCGCTCGGTGCTCTCGGCGCTCGGTGGTGACGTCGCTCGGGGGGAGGTCCCGCGCGGCGTGCCAGAGCCTCTGGCGGAGCTGTTGAGCGTGTACGTCGACCCGAGCGCGCGCGGTCGGAGCGATGATGCCTGGGAGCTGATGAAGCGGGTGAGCGAGGCGGGCAAGCGGGCCTTCGGGCCGGCGAGGTTCGTCCCCTTCGAGATGCCCGGCTGGTAGGAGGAAGTCATGGGGTTCGGTGGGTACAGCCACGAGGCGCACTCGGCGATCAGCCGCGCGAGGGCGGACCTCCCGCAGCAGCAGATCTTCACGCAGAAGAAGTGTCACCCCTTGATGGACCCGCGCGGGGTGAAGCAGCGCGAGAGCCGCGACAGCCCCGCGCACCCGAGCTCCCTCGCGGTGGTCTTCGCCCTCGACGTGACGGGCTCCATGGGAGAGATCCCCGTCACGCTCGCGAAGAAGGAGCTCCCCGCCTTCATGCAGTCGATCCTCGACCTGGGGGTGAGCGACCCGCAGGTGTTGTTCATGGCCGTGGGCGACGCGCGGAGCGACCGCGCGCCCTTGCAGGTGGGGCAGTTCGAGTCCGCCGCGGCGGAGATGGACCAGTGGCTCACCCGGAGCTTCCTCGAGGGCGGCGGCGGCGAGTTCGGTCAGGAGTCGTACGAGCTGGCGCTGTACTTCGCCGCGCGGCACACCGACATCGACTGCGCGCGCAAGCGGGGCAAGCGCGGGTACTTCTTCATGACCGGCGACGAGCGGCCCTACCCCCGGGTGTCGAGGTCCGAGGTCGAGAAGCTCATCGACGACGGCCTCGACGAGGACCTCGCGCTCGACGCGGTGGTGCGAGAGCTGAGCGAGACGTATCACCCGTTCTTCCTGATCCCCGACGAGGCGCGGCGCGCTCGCTGCGAGCGGCCGTGGAGGGACCTGCTGGGCGACCACGTGGTGTGCATGGGCTCGCCGTCGGACACCTGCCTCGTGGCCGCGGCGCTCATCGCGACCACCGCGGGCGCCGACGGGGCCACCGTGGTCGAGCGGATGAAGCCCGCGGGGGTCGAGGGCCCGCGGGTGGGCGCGGTGGTGCGGGCGGTGACGCCCTACGCGGCGACGCTGGGTCGCGACAGCGCGCCGTCGCCCGCGCTC
>JAEYZO010000098.1 GCA_023428035.1 Pseudomonadota bacterium
TCGAGCGAGGCGGCAAGCCGTGGGGCGACCGGTGGGCGGGATGCGAACGTCGAGGTTGTTCTCCGGCGAGCCCAAAGCGCAGCGCCAGCCGTCGTGAGAGAGAGCGACGGTGATGTTGCGTCCTGACGAGGGAGCCGCGCTGCTGGAGGGGCGCCACGAGAGCGAGAGGGCGAGCGACGACGCGATCACCGTGGAGATCGACGGCACCTCGCTGCGCCTCGGGTTCCTGTTCCTGCGTCATCGGCGAGGGGAGATCGACCTCGCGACCCTCCTCTCGGCCGCGGGGGAGTTGGCGGATCGCGCGAACTACGACCGACCAAGCCGCGAGGCGTTCTTCACGCTGCTGAACGAGGTGGACGCCGGGCGAGCGCCGACCGAGCGGGTCGAGGCGCTGTTCGCGGAGCACGCCGAGGCGGCGCGACGTTGGCTCACGACGCTGCTCGGGTGAGAGCGAGCGGCACGGCGTGAGACGACTCGCGCAGTGAATCACCCACGGCCAGCGTCGGTGACCCACGGCGGCAGGTGGTACCGTGCCGCCACGAGGCACCGTGCTCCACCAGGTCATCCTCCGTCGCCCCATGATCGCGAAGACCCCAGCGCTCACCAACCTCGACGACGTGGTCCCCGAGCGGTCGATCGCGGCGATGCGCGCCGTCTCGACCGGGCTGCGCGCGCTGGGCGTGCGCCACCTCCTGCTGGGAGGCATGGCCGTCGGCGTCTACGGCTACCCCCGCAACACCCAGGACGTGGACTTCATCATCGGCCCCGAGGGCTGCGTGGTGGGCGACGCGGGCGAGCTCTACCCCTCCCCCGCGGTGCTCGCGCTCGCCGACGCGCAGGTCATCCCAATCGACACCCTCATCTTGCGAGACCCCGCGCCGCTCCTCGACCCCGTCTTCGTCGAGGCCCTCGACGACGCGCTCGATCACCCGCTCATCGTCGACGGCGTGCCCGTCGCGCCGCTGGAGGTGATCGTGGCGACGAAGCTGCTGCGGCAGAAGGCGCGGGACGTCGCTGACATCGTCGAGCTCGCGCAGCGACCGACCTTCGACACGGAGGTCGTGAGGCGCTTCGTGAAGCGGGTGCTCCGGCCGCCCCTGCCGGACAACCTGGAGCGCCACCTCGCGCAGGCCGAGCGCGAGCGCGAGGGGTGAAGCCCCATCATTTCAACAGGTCGTCGCGTAGAGACGCCGAGGGATGTTGGTGAGTTTCAGGAGGTGGCGCTTCGGTCCCGCGGGCTGAAAGCCCAGTCGCTCATGCAGATCGTCGCGCGATGGGAAGTAGGAGGATGCTGGTGGACACAGCAGGGTGGCGCTTCGGTCCCGCGGGCTGAAAGCCCACGGCACCGTACGCTCAAGCCCGCAGAGCGGGCTTCTCTCTGGCACTTCCACCCCCTCCACACACACCAGCAGCGAGCCGCGAAACGCCGCGGGGCGACTCCAATCCACCGCGGTGCAGCACGATGCAACAGCGAGAAGCCCGCCCTGCGGGCTTGAGCGTACGGTGCCGTGGGGTTTCAGCCCCCGGGGCCGCCCCGCCCCGCCGCTGCACCCGATAGCATCACCCCACCCCGCGCCTCGCGTCGAGCAGGCAAAGAATTCCCGCAAAGATCAGGCCTTTCAGCCCGCGGGACCGAAGCGCCGCCCACCGAAACACGCCAGCAGACTGCTACGCCAGCACTACGAGCACGCGCTCCTGCAGAGGTGACAGCTTCCCGATCGCGCGCCGACGCTCTCGGGCAACCCGAGCCGCGCGCGCCAGTACGCACGGGCCCGACCGACGTAGCGCTCGACCGTCGACCACATCGCGCGGACCTGATCGTCAGACACGAAGCGCGCGACGTCCTCGGGGCGCGCCTGGCGCAGGAGCTTCCCGACGAGGTACGCGCGCACCTCGGGGTCCGGGTCTTCGAGCCGCGCGCGAAACTCCTCGACGGTCATGTCGACGTCCCACAAGAAGTACGGACGCCCCCGCGCGTCGACGCGCAGGCCCTCAACGACCGTCGGCTTCGCGCGCTCCATGACTTCAGAGAGTCTACCCCCGCCCGGCGTGAGTCGCGGAGCTCTCCTTCACAGAAGCCACACCCCTCTCACGGAGCACGACCATGGCGCACCTCCGACGCGCGACCGCGAGCGACCTGCCGTCCCTCCTCCCGCTGGTGGCCGCGTACTGGGACTTCGAGTCGATCACCGGCTTCGACCCGTCCCGCGTCGCGCCCCCGCTCGCGCGCCTGCTCTCGGAGCCCCACCTCGGCGCGGGGTGGATCGCGTCGATCGACGGAGCCCCGGTCGGGTACCTCCTCGCCGTCTACGTGTTCAGCCTCGAACACCTCGGGCTCACCGCCGAGATCGACGAGCTCTTCGTGACACCGCCGGGGCGCGCCGCCGGCGTCGGGTCGGCGCTCCTCCAGATCGCCGAGGCCGAGTTCACCCGCGTCGGGTGCACCAACGTGTCGCTGCAACTGGCGCGGGGCAACGACGCCGCGCGCCGCTTCTACCACCGCCACGGCTACACCGAGCGCGCGGGCTACGAGCTGCTCGACAAGCCCTTGAGCGCCGAGTAGGCGCCCCCCTCGTGCGGTCCCCACTCCACCCTTGACCACCCGCCCCCTCACCGTGGCCCAATAGCTCCCCTGAAGCTTCCTTCAGGAGGGACACACCCGATGCGTACGACACGATGGGCGACCGCGGCCGTGGCACTCGCGCTCGGCTGCTCCACCGGCGACTCCGTGGTGGGCGGCGACGCCTCCACCGACATCCCCGTCGACACCGGCCCCGCCGACACCGGCCCCGTCGACACCGGCCCTCGTGACTCGGGCCCCGCTGACACCGGTCCCGCTGACACCGGTCCCGCTGACACCGGCCCCACTGACACCGGCCCCGCGGACGTCCCGGTCGACGCGCCCGACGATGTCACCGACGCCTCCGACGACGTCCCTGCCGACGCGCCCGACGTCGTCGACGTGCCCGTCGACACAGGCCCGATGTGCACCGGCGGGACCACCCTCTGCGGCGGCGCCTGCGTCGACACGCAGTCCTCCACCGCCCACTGCGGCGCCTGCGACAACGCCTGCCCCGCCGGGCAGATGTGCGCCTCGGGAACCTGCGCCCTCTCGTGCACCGCGCCCCTCGCCGTCTGCGGCACCGGCGCTGCCATGACCTGCGTCGACACCACGACCAGCGCGGCCAACTGTGGCTCCTGCGGCAACGCCTGCCCGAGCCGCGCCAACAGCGCGCCCGCGTGTACGGCCAGCGCCTGCGGCCTCACCTGCAACACCGGCTTCGGCGACTGCAACGCGGTGAGCGCCGACGGATGCGAGGTCGACACCCGCGCCGACGTCGCCCACTGCGGCGCCTGCAACAACGCCTGCGCCTCCCCGCCGGGCGCGAGCGCGACCTGCACCGCCAGCGCCTGCGGCTTCACCTGCAACACCGGACGCGCCGACTGCAACTCCACCGCGTCCGACGGATGCGAGGTCGACACCACCAACAGCGCCGCGAACTGCGGGATGTGCGGCAACGCCTGCCCCAGCGCCACGCGCGCCACGGGTGTGTGCGCCGCGAGCGCCTGCGGCCTCGCCTGCGACGCGGGCTACGGCGACTGCGACGGCAACGCCGCCAACGGATGCGAGGTCGACACGCGCAACACCAACTCCCACTGCGGCCGCTGCGGGAGCGTGTGCGCCAGCGGGCAGACCTGCATCGCGGGCCGCTGCGAGGCCACCGCGTGCCCGCCGCCGGCGGTGTCGTGCCCGGGGGGCGTGTGCCCCACCTGCACCCGCGTGCTCTTCCGCGAAGACTGGGAGTCGGGGATCGGCGCGTGGAACCTCCCGCGCGGCGGGACCACCCCCATCACCACCATCACCGACAGCTCCGACTGCCGCGGGAGCTTCCTGCGCGAGACCGAGCGCTTCAGCGCGGGGCGGGTCTTCACGCGCGCGCCCATCCCGGTGACCGCCGGCGCGACCTACTGCGTCTCAGCGTGGATCCGCGGGAGCGCGGGCACCTGGCCCTTCATCGGGATGCGCGCGTCGAACACCGCCGCCTCCATCGGCGCGGAGCACTGGCTCATCGGCCAGCCCTGCTTCGGCACGGGGCTGAGCGGCACGCCCGTCTCGCCCGTGACCTCCGACGGCAACTGGAGGTTCTACTCGCGGCAGATCACCATGCCCGCGTACACGCACATCCTCCTCGAGATCGAGATCTGGGACGGCGGCGCCGCCGGCACCGCGGACTTCGACCAGGTGCAGCTCATCGAGGGCCCCTGCCCCGCCACGCCCCCCGTGGTCGTCTGCACCGCCGCCACCTGCCCGTAGCTCACTCCTTCACCGACTCCACGGCCTCGCGCGCCAACGCGTCGGCGCTCACGCCCTCGCTCTCGCCCTCGAAGTTCAACAGCACCCGGTGCCTCAACGCGGGCAGCGCCACGCGGCGCAGGTCCTCCATCGACACCTGCGCCCGCCCCTCGGTGAGCGCGCGCGCCTTCGCCGCCAGCACCATCGCCTGCCCCCCGCGCACCCCCGGCCCCGCCCGAAGGAACCTCCTCGCCTTCGCCATCCCCTCCCCGTCGTGCGGGTCCATCGCGCGCAGCACCCGCGCCACCCACTCCACCAGCGGCGTCGCGATCAGCACCTTGCGGCACAGCGCCCTCGCCGCGATCAGCTCCTCGGCGCTCATCACCGCGCCGGGCGGGTCACGGTCCTCCCCCGTGGTGCGCGTGAGGATCTCCACCGTCGTCGCCACGTCGGGCCGCGGCACCAATATCTTCAAGAGGAAGCGATCGAGCTGCGCCTCGGGCAACGGATACGTCCCCTCCATCTCGATGGGGTTCTCCGTCGCGAGCACCGTGAAGGGCTCCTCGAGGCGGTGCCGCTCCCCCGCGATGGTGACCTGGTGCTCCTGCATCGCCTCGAGCAGGGCGCTCTGGGTCTTGGGCGTCGCTCGGTTGATCTCGTCGGCCAGCACGAGCTGACCGAAGATGGGCCCTCGCACCAGCTCGAAGCGGCGACGCCCGCGGTCGTCTTCGGTCACCACGTTGGTGCCCGTCACGTCGGCGGGCATGAGGTCGGGCGTGAACTGGATGCGCGTGAAGCGCAGAGAGAGCGCGCTCGACAGCGCGTGCACCAGCCGGGTCTTGCCCAGCCCCGGCACGCCCTCCAACAGCCCGTGGCCCCCCGCGACCAGGCAGAGGATGGCCTCGTCCACCACCTCCCTCTGCCCGACGATCACCTCGCCCACGGCCGCGCGCACGCGCTCCACCGCGGCCCCCACCGACGCCAGCTCATCCACCGCGGTCATCCCCCGCAGACTACACCGCCCCGCGGCGCCCGCTGGCACAACCCGTCCCACGCGCATCGCCGAGAAAGCGCAGGCTTCATCGCGGCCCGGCCATTGCTCACACGCGACGCAAAGGGAGACGCCGATGAAGACCATCCTTCGACCGATGACGCTCGCGCTGGCCATGATGGGCGCGGGGGTGGCCGTGGTTCCGAGCGACGCGCAGGCGTGCGGCGGGTGCTTCGCCCCTCCCGACGCCGTGCAGGTGGTGACCGACCACCGCATGGTCCTCTCGCTCTCCCCCACTCAGACCACCCTCTGGGACCAGTTCCAGTACTCGGGCCGCCCCGAGGACTTCTCCTGGATCCTCCCCATCCGTTACACCGAGTCGACGCGGGTGCAGCTCGCGAGCGACGACTTCCTCACCCTGCTCTTCAACCTCATGGCGCCGGTGCTCACCCGCCCCGCGCCCCCGCCCTTCCCCCCGGGCTGTCAGCCTCCCTTCAACCCCTCCGCCGGGGGCGGCGCTGACTCCGGCGCCTTCGGCTTCGCCGACGCCGCCTCCGCCTCGGACAGCGGCGTGACCGTGCTCCGCGAGGAGGTCGTCGGCCCCTACCAGCTCGTCATCCTCCGCAGCGACTCGGGCATGGGCCTGCGCGACTGGCTGCGCATGAACGGCTACACGATCCCGACGGCCACCGAGCCCGTGATCGACCACTACCTCGGGCTCAACATGGACTTCGTCGCCCTGCGCCTGCGCCCCGGCGAGGGGATCAACCGCATGGTGCCCGTGCGCGTCACCGTCGACGGCTACTCGCCCACCCTGCCGCTCCGCATGATCGCCGCGGGCGTCGCCGACCGCGTGGGCCTCTCGCTCACCGTCGTCGCCCCCTCGCGCATCGAGGCGATGAACTTCCCCAACGGCGAGCTCCGCGACGAAGACTTCACCTACGACTGGAACGCACCGGTCACGGATCTCTCGGGCGCCTTCCTCAACGCCTTCAACGTGATGAACCGCGCGCAGGGCCAGCGCGTCTGGCTCACCGAGTCGTCGCTCCCGCAGCAGCGCGAGCAGCTCCGCTTCCTCGCCCAGCGCCTGCCGCAGCGCGCGGGCTTCGACGGCGGCATGTCTACCGCCACCGCCGAGGACGACGTCGACGTCGCCTTCACGGGCCTCGGCGCGACGGCCACCCTCACCCGCCTGCGCGCCGACCTGCCCGCGGCGATGCTCGACCGCGACCTCCAGCTCGCCGCGAGCGACCGCGGGATGCGCGAACGCACCTACACCTTCGGCGTGGAGCGCAACCGCCCGATGTACTCCGCCTGCCCGTGGCCCATGGGCGACGGGGGAACGCTCCCCACCTTCGCCGCCGGCGTGGGCACCGGCCCCGTGGGCAACCCCGCCGCCGACGCGGGGGCGGGGGCGGGCTCGGGCTCGTCGAGCGCGGTGACCCCGGCCTCGACCAGCGGCGGCCTTCAGTGCGCGACCACCGCCCCGGGCCTCGCTGGAAGGGGCGGCGCGGCCCTCGCGCTGGGCGTCGCCCTGGGCGCGCTGGTGGCCTACCGACGCAAGCGCCGCTGACCACGCGCGGGGTACAGTCGCTCCCCCATGGGCGCGAGAGAGCTCGACGCGCTGCTGAAGCAGACGCTCGAAGACCGGCGGATCACCCCCACCACCCGAGAGGCCATCGAGCGCGTGTTCTCGCGGCGCGCGCTCGACGCAGACACGGTGACCCTGTTCTGCGCGCAGGCCATCGTGCTGGCGCGGGCCTCGCTCACCGACCGGGCGATGCGCGACGTGTTCGGGTGGGTGCTCCGCCTGGCCGACATCGCCCGCGACGAGCCTCCGTCGGGGGCCTTCTTCTCACCGGGGGAGGAGTGCCTCGACGCGATCGTGGGGGCCTTCGACCGCGCGCGGCGCACCGCCGACGTGTGCGTGTTCACGATCACCGACGACAGGATCACCCGCGCGATGCTCGCGGCGCACCGCAGGGGAGTGAAGCTGCGGGTGGTGAGCGACGACGACAAGTCGGGAGACCAGGGGTCTGACATCGCCGCGCTGCGGAGGGCGGGGGTGCCGGTGCGGCTCGACCGGACCGAGGCGCACATGCACCACAAGTTCGCGCTCTTCGACGGCGAGCGCCTGCTCACGGGCAGCTACAACTGGACCCGCGGCGCGGCGAACTTCAACGCCGAGAACGTGCTCGTCACGGGCGACCGCGCGCTGGTGACGGCGTTCACCGAGGAGTTCGAGAAGCTGTGGGAGCGCTACGGCGTGCGGGGGTGACGTCTCAACCGTCGAGCGAGAAATCAAGCTCCGGGTAGCGCCGGAAGATCCCGTCTTCGTTGAAGGGCAAGCGCCGCGGTGACTTCAGGTAGGCCGCGACCCCCGGCCGCGCGGCCACGCGGTCACGCAGCTTCAGCAGCCCTGGCACCGTGGGCTCCACCTCCGCCATCGCCTTCGGGAACGCGTACCGCAGCCCCTCGATCACCTGGAACAGCGACAGGTCGACGTAGCTCGTCGACGCCCCGACGAGGTGCACCCCGTCGTTGGCGGTGAGCGCCCGCTCGAAATACCCCAGGTACTTCGGGACGCGGTTCTTCACGAAGGCCCGCGCGCGCCGCTCGGCCTCTGGCTTCTGCTCCTCGTAGCGCACCGTGACGTCGGCCGGGTGGTGCGTGTCGTGGGCCTCGGCCACGAAGTCGGTCACCGTGAGCTGCAGCTGGTTGAGCCGCAGCCGGTCGACCTCCCCCTCGGGCGCGAGCCCCAACCTGGGCCCCAGGTACTGGAGGATGTTCGCCACCTGCGCGAGCACCACGTCTCCGTGCTTCAACACCGGCGGCGCGAAGGGCGGGACGCCGTGCGTCCCCTTGAGCACGGCCATCAGCGCCTTCACGCCCCCCTCGCCGCGCGCCACGTCGGTGTACTTCGCGCTCGCGTCTTCGAGGGCGAGGCGCACGAACTCTCCGCGCCCCTGGATCGACGGCCAGTAATAGAGCTCGTACTCCATCGCGCCGCGCACTCTACCCGAAGAGCTCTCCCTGGGCGCTCGGTCGCTTGAAGGTCGTCGGCCCCTCAGGGAGCCAGCCCTCGCGGTTCAATCCCAATCGCTTGCAGGCGCCGTGGAAGAGCGCTCGCACCGCCTCCCAGCGCGGGCCCTCGCCCTTCATACGGCTCCCTGTCGCCGACCCGTCGCGCCTGCCCCGACGCAGCTCCACCAGCGCGTGGTCGATGCGCTGAAAGCGATCGGGGAAGGCCTCTCGCATCCGAGCGTCCCACACCGCGCCGACGGTCTCGTCGAGGCGGAGGAGCTGCATCCCCGCGCCCGTCGCCCCCGCCTCCGCCGCGCGCTCGAGCACCCCCGGCACCATGTGCTCGCTGAGCCCTGGAATGACGGGAGCGACCAGCACCGCCACGGTCACCCCCGCGTCGGCGAGGGCCTTCATCGCCGCGAAGCGCTTCGTGGGAGACGGCGCCCAGGGCTCGACCTTGCGCGCCACCGCGTCGTCGTCGAAGGCGATGGAGAAGAACACCGACGCCCGCGCCACCCGCGCGAGCTCGCTCAAGACGTCAACGTCTCTCGCCACGAGGGCGCCCTTGGTGATGACGCTGACGGGGTTGCGAAAGTCGCGGCACACCTCGAGGCAGCGCCGGGTGAGCCCGTAGTGCGCCTCGACGCCCTGGTAGCAGTCGGTGTTGCCCGAGAAGGTGATGGGCTCCCCCGCCCACGATCGCTTCTCGAACGAGGCCCGCAGCACCTCGGGCGCGTTGACCTTCACCACCACGCGGCGGTCGAAGTCGGTGCCCGCGCCGAAGCCCAATTGCTGGTGCGACGTGCGCGCGTAGCAGTAGGCGCAGCCGTGCGTGCACCCGCGGTACGGGTTCACGCTCCAGCGAAAGGGAACGTCGCCGCTGCGGTTCTCTGAGAGCACGCTCCGGGCGTTCTCTTCGTAGAGCTCGAGCCCCGCGTCGGGGGGAGGCGCGTCGAGGTACTCGACGTGCGTCGAGTGCCAGGGGTTCGGCGGGTTCGACACCGGCCGCGGCACGAGCTCACCGGAGGCCGGGCAGCGAGGGCTGCGGCGCGACGCAATCGAACTGGGTGACCCCCGTCTGCGACGCGACGAGCAGCCGCGCGGGGTGGTCGCAGAGCGCGTCGGCCGCGGTGTCTCTCGCGATGTCGGGGAGGTTGTTCTTCTCCGAGAGGTGCATCAGCACCACGGTGCTCACCGCGCGGTCGAGCTTGCGGAGCAGCGCGTGGGTCTGGTCGTTCGAGAGGTGCCCCTTCGCCGACAGGATGCGGCGCTTGAGCGATGCCGAGTAGGGCCCGCGGCGCAGCATGTCGACGTCGTGGTTCGACTCGATGAGCACCGCGTCGCAGCCGCGGAAGAAGGGAACGACGTCGGCGGTGACCTCGCCGAGGTCCGTCGCGATCACGGCGGAGCCCGAGGCGTGGGAGAGCTTCAGCGCGACCTGCGGCGCGTCGTGCGGGAGGGGCAAGGGAGCCACGGTGACGCCGCCGACGGTGAAGGCCGTTCGGGCGCCGAAGACGCGCTTGCGGTGGAGGCGCAGCGCGAGGTGCCGGTGCACCGACTCGCTCATCCAGACGGTGAGGCCGTAGTGGTCGGCGACCTCTTCGACGCGGCCGTAGTGGTCGGCGTGGGCGTGGGTGAGCACCACGGCGGTGGGGGGCTTCGTCACGCCCGCCCGCTGCATCTGCCGCTGCAGCGACGGGAGCGGGATGCCGCAGTCGACCAGCACCCGATCATCCCCCGCCTCGTAGAGGGACGCGTTGCCGCCTGAACCGCTCGCGAAGACCGTGACGCGCACGACGAGGGAGCCTACCCCCGAAGGGCGTTACCCTGCCATGCGTTCAGTGCCGAAAGATCCAGTTGGATCGCTCTCCGCCCCCGGCGATCCAGACCGAGCCCGAGTGCAGGGTGAGGAGCGAGAGCCCCGCGAAGGGCAGGCGCCCCACGGTGCCGAGGGAGCTCGGTGACCGCGGGTCGCGCACGTCGAGGAGCTCGAGCGCGTCGGCGGGGGTGGTCCCGTCGGTGGTGCCCGAGGCGACGAGGAGGGTGTCGCCGTTGGCGAGCGCGGCGGAGGGCGAGCGACGGCGCTGGCTGAGGAGGGTGGGTGTTCCGATCACCACGGGGCACGAGCCGTTGAGGCAGCCCGTGTCGATGAGGGCGTCGGCCGCGGAGAGCGAGCCGTCGTCGCGCACCACGCCGCCCAGCACGGCCACGACGCCGCCGCCGAGGGCGAAGAGCGTGGCGCCGTCGCGCCGGTCGACCGCGGTGACGCCCGTGGTGACCGCGCGGCTCTCCATGGGGAGGGACGCTCCCCAGCGTTCGAGGAAGGTCGCGTCACCCGACTGCCCACCGCCCACGAGGACCTCGTCGGGGCCGAGGCGCAGCGCCGAGGGGCTCACGCGCGGGGAGGCCATCGCGGGCGCGGCCTCCCAGGTCCCGTCGGGGAGCACGCGGTCGACGCGGGCGCTCGGGCCCATGGGGCCGCGGCCGCCGAGGATCCAGCCTCCGCCCGCGGGGTCTTGCACGGCGGTGGAGGCGATGAGGTCACACCGCGCGGTGGGCGGCATGGCGTTCATCGGGAGGCCGACGGCGTTGGCGCTGGGGCTCCAGGTGATGGCGGCGCAGCCGCGCACGAGCATCACGCGGCCGTCGGCGAGGCGCAGCGCGCTCGCGTCGCGGTTGAAGAGGTCGTCGAGGTTGGTGGCGCCAGAGACCGCGTTGAGGGTGAGGTTGTCGTAGACGTCGATGGGGGCGGTGACGCGCGCGCCCCCGAGGGCGGCGACGAAGGGGCTGTCGAGGAGGAAGAGGAAGGGGCTCGTGCGCGCGGTGCCGAGGCCCCACGGGGCGTCGACGACGGAGTCGCGGCGCTGCACGAAGACCGGGAGGATCACCGCGCCGAGCTGCGACCAGCGGAGCTGCGGCGTGGCGCCGGAGCCGAGGATGGTGGCGCCGTCGAGGGCCTCGATGACCATGCGCGCGTTGGCGTTGGTGGCGCCGAGGTCGAGGGAGAGGGTGAAGCCCCCGCGGGCGTCGACGGGCACGGTCTGCGGAGGGATGGACGGGTCGTCGATGGTGACGCGCGCGAGGGTGGCGCCGTCAGGGGGCGCGAAGGGGTCGCCGCCGTCGGGGGTGACGACCAGCACGGCGAGGTTCACCTCGCGGGCGCACGCGGCGGAGAGGGCGCAGAGGGCAGAGAGCGCGGCGACGCGGAGGCGCGAGGGCGAGGGCACGATGGCCGAGGGCCATACCGCCGAACGCAGGCGGCGTGAAGCGCGGAGGGTCACGTCGACGCGGGGCCGACGGACTCGATGGAGAGGGGGCACGCGGGCGCGGGGAGCCAGCCGGGGCGGTTGGGCGGGTCGTTCTGTTCGAGGAGCAGCCAGAGGGGGCCGCTCCCGGGGACGTCGACGACGCTCTCGAGGGTGGACGGCGCGCCCATCGGTGGAGCGAGGGTGAAGGAGCTCGAGCGACCGTCAGCGGCGAGGAGCCGCGCGGTGGGTGGGGAGACGAAGGCGCAGGGGTAGCGGTAGCGCAGCGCGACGCGGGTCGCCCCGGCGAGGGCGCCGAGGGAGACGAGAGCGCGCTGACGGGCGCGCGCCATCGCGAAGGAGAGGCTCCCGGCCGCGACGTTGGCCGTGGACGACGCGACGGCGCCGGCGGGGGGCGCGGTGTCGAAGGTCGCGTCGGTGAGCTCGGCGGTGGTGCGGAGCGTGGTGAGGGCGTTCGAGGTCGTGTAGGGCCGCCCCATCACGTCGCGCAGGGACGACAGGTCGAGCGCGACCTCGGCGTTCACGGGCCAAGGGGCGGTGGGCGTGACGACGAGCACGCCGTCGTCGGCGGTGACGGTCGCGGGCACCGCGGCGCCGCCCGCGGTCATGCGCACTCCGTCGACGCCCGCGGCGATGGGCGACGAGGGGAGGAGCCGCAGGTCGAGGGAGGGCGCGGCGTCGGCTACGTAGGCGAGGGTGGCCGCGGGCGCGTCTCCCGCGGGGCAGAGGGTGACGCGCGCGCTCACGTAGTCGGAGACGTCTGTGGTGATCGAGAGGTTGCGGGTGATGTTCATGACGACGCCGCCGCTCGGGCCGTCGAGGCGGAGGCCGAAGCTCACGTCGCTGGTGTACACGCCGACGAAGGTGACGCCGCCCGCGGAGAGCGAGGCGTCGAAGGCGCCCTGGAGCGTGACGAGGCGGCGCTGGGGCCACCCTGACTCGAAGGCGAAGACCACGGGCGCCCCCGCGGCGCGCCCCATCGGGAGGTACAGGTCGAGGGCCTCGGTGAGGGTGACCGAGCCGACGCCCGCGTCGCGGAAGGCCATGGCCGCGCCGCGCACCCGCGCGGCGAAGGGCGATGCGCCCGCGGGGATGCACTCGCCGACGGGCCCCGCATCAGGCACATCGGGAGTCGCGACATTGACGTCGGGTATGTCGGTCCTGACCGGGACGTCGGGGCGGTCGGTGGTGACCGCGGCATCGGGCGCGTCGGTGAGGGTCGTCGCGTCGGGGCGGTCGACGGCGATGTCGCCCCCGAGGTCCGCGGGCACGCTGGCGTCGGGGGTGACCGTGGAGCCTCCGCAGCCGGTCACCACCAGCGACGCCCAGAAGGCGTGACGGAGCGTCGTTCGTAAGCGAAGTGATTTCCCCATGGAGCGAGGGTACACGCTCAGGGGGCGGACGAGCGAACCGAGGCTTGCGTCAGTGCCCCGCGTGGGGGTCGGGCGCGCCCGCGTCGCCGCTCGCGGGAGCGGGGGCGGGGGGCGGCGCGCGGCGGTTCACGGTGATCCGTTGCTCGACGCTGTTGAAGGGCCCGGGCACCGGCTGACCCTCGGGGTTGAGCAGCGTGAGCCCGATGGTGTGCTCGCCGTCGGGGAGGTTGACGATGTAGTGGGGCACCCAGGCGGTGAGCGGCTCCATCTCGTTGCCGTCGATGCGAGGGCGCACGCGGTAGCCCTCGGCGCCGAAGCGGTCGGCGGGGATGCCCGAGAGGTACCAGTCGAGGAGGATGCGCTCGGCGTCGGCGCCGTTCACCTCGCCCTTGGGGCGAGAGTACGTGAGCAGGGGGTCGCGGGGGTTGAAGCCCCCGGCGCCGGGGGCCGGGCGGCCGACGTTGAAGACCACCATCGAGTACGCCCCGTTGGTCTTCACGGTCTCGTGCGTCTCCCACCCGGGAAAGGCCCTGAGCACGTGCCGCCCCGGCGTGAGGTTCTCGAGGGTGACCGGGCGCGTGGGGTCGTCGATGCGTCGGTAGGGCTCGTTGTCGAGCACCAGGTGGATGTGCCGGTGGTCGTCGGCGTTGTTCACGTCGCGCCAGTTCTGCACCGCGAGGCGCACCTCGACGCGGTTGTCTGTGATCGTGCGGTTGTTGGCCGGCGCGGTGATGCGCACCGTAGGGTTGGGCGTGGGCACCTCGCGGCGCTCGCCGCGCTCGATGGCGACGGGGCCCATCGAGGGCGACTCGGCCAAGCCCGCGTCGACCTCCATCCCGGGGTCGTTCGACATCGCCGAGACGTTGGCGTCGACCTCGGCGGGCGGGGGAGCGGGCGTGGTGGGCTCGTTCGAGCGGCTGCTCGAGCACCCGAGCCCCAGGGCGATCACGGTCGCGAACACGGAGCGGTGGAACAACATTCGGCCTCCCTTTCGTGGCCGATGCCTCTAACCACCACCGCTCACGGATTCAACCGAAGTCGCCGCCCCCGCCGAGCTCACCCCCGTCGTCGAAGGGAGGGAGGTCTGCGTCGACCCCTCCGACCATCGCGTCGGCGTAGCCGTGCTCGTCGTGCGCGAGGTTCTCGAACTTGGTGAGCTCCCGCACGAAGCGCAGCCGCACGTTGTCGGTGGGCCCGTTGCGCTGCTTGGCGATGATGATCTCGGCGATGCCGCGGTCTTCGGTGTCGCGGTTGTAGACCTCGTCGCGGTAGATGAACATGACGACGTCCGCGTCCTGCTCGATCGCTCCGCTGTTATGGCTCACGACGCCGTCGGCGAGCCAAGACGCCGGGCCGGGTACGGTGAGGTCGAAGACCTCCTCTTCACCTGCGGGCTCGACGGCCACCACGCGATCCCAGAACACGTCCGAGGTCGCGAGCGCGAGAAGCTCCGGGTCTCCCAGGAGCCGCGCGGTCTCCTCCACGAACGCCCGCGAGGGAGCCTTCTTGCGGTTCGACCACGACCCGTAGACCCGACCGCGCGCGGCGGTGAGGTCTCGGCTGGTCACGCCGCGTCGCCGCATCGCCTCTCGGATCAACTCCCGCGTCTCGACGGGCAGCGTGTCGACGTTCGGGTTCGCCTCGACCGTCGACAGCGCCTCGGCCAGTCGGCGCACCGGCTCGGCCCTCGGTCCGAAGCCTCCCACCACCTCGACGAAGCGCCGCTGCGCCTCTGCCCCCGACACATCAACGGAGTACAGCGGCCGCCCACCCTCGCGCCCAGGCGTGGTCCGCACTCGAGCCACCACGCCCACGCGTAGCAGCAGCGCGGCCACGTCCATCGCGAGGCCGCGGCTGCAGGTCGCGAAGAACACCCGGTGCGACCCGCGGCGACCGGCCGGCCTGACGCACACGCAGCCGTCGGTAGCCCACAGGTGCCGCAGCAGCAACGCCACCTGCGCCGTCGCCAGCGTGAACACCTCGGCGGGGAGCCGCTTCTCGTGGGAGCGCTGCCCGAAGACCCCCAGCGAGCGCAGCCAGAGGTTCACCCCCTTCGGCCGCCAGCGGTCTCCGTTGCCTGACAGCACGAGCTGGTGCCATTCACCTCGGCCCGCGACCCGTCGCACCGTCGCGCCGAAGGCAGACTCCGCGGCGGCGCGCACCGCTTCGCTGTTCTCCTCCGAGGCCGTCGTGTAGCGCATGGGCTGCCCCGAGACGTAGCTCCCGTCGCCGACGAGGTGTCCGAGGAGCACGAGGTGCGCGTCGGGCCAGACCGCCGGTGCGTCGGGCTCGGGGATTCGACGCGCCAGAGCGAGGCGATCGCCGGGGCGCAGCTCCCCCACGCGCACCCACCCGTCGGCGCCGTACACCCGGTGCTTCGCGGTGGCCCGCAGCGAGCGGCCGCTCGCGAGGCGCAGGTCGAAGACCGGACGTCGCCCGACGCTCCACACCAGCTCGGCGCGCGCCTTGACGACGCCGCCGCGAGACATCGCGAGCACCTCGGGGGTGGCGCCCACGAGCTCACGGATCGGCGCCCGGCGGCCGTCGGCGAGGCAGACCAGGGTGTCGCCGACGACGCACTCGCGCAGGTCGGCGAGCATCGGCCGCTTGTCCTTGCCGGGGCGGGTCTCGCACGAGCGGTTGAGCTGCGACAGCGCGATGATCGGGATGCTCAGCTCCTTCGCGAGCGACTTCAGCCCCCGGCTGATCTCCGAGATCTCTCGCTCGCGCGACTCGCTCTTCTCGCGGCTCGCCTTCATGAGCTGGAGGTAGTCGATCACGATCATCGACACGTCGCGCTCGGCCTTCATCCTCCGGCCCTTGGCGCGCAGCTCCAACAGCGTCAGGTCGCCCGAGTCGTCGATGTAGATCGGCAGCGAGTGCAGGCGGTTGGCCGCCGCCGTGAGCGCCGTGAGGTCGTCTTGGGTGAGCAGGCTCGTTCGGATGCGCGACTGATCGACCCGGGCCTCGGCGCACATCAGGCGGTTGGCGAGCTCCACCCGGGGCATCTCGAGGGAGAACACCATCACGGGCTTCTGCGCCGCCGAGGCCGCGTTGAGCGCGAGGTTCAGCGCGAAGGAGGTCTTACCCATCGCGGGCCGCGCCGCGATGATGATGAGCTGCCCGGGGTGCATCCCCGCGGTGAGGCGGTCGAGGTCCCTGAAGCCCGACTCGACGCCGGAGATCAGCGCGCCGCGCTCGAGCACGCTCTCGATGCGCTCGAAGGCCTCGAGGATCGCCTGCTCCAGCGGGATGAGGGTCGACTTGGCCCGCTTCTGCGCGACCTCGAAGACCTTGGCCGCCGCGTAGTCGAGGAACTGCTCCGGGTCGCCCCGCTCGCCGTAGCCCCGCGCCACGATCTCGTGCGCCACGTCGATCATCCGACGCACGCCCGCGAGGTCGGCCACGATGCGCGCGTGGCTCTCGGCGTGCGCCGTCGTCGGGATCACGTCGGTGAGCTCGCCCAGGTACTGCGCGCCGCCGATGGTGTTGAGCCGCTCGCGCGCGCGGAGCTCCGCCGCGAGGGTCACCACGTCGACGGGCTCGCGCCGCGCCGAGAGCCCCTGGATCGCCTCGAAGATCACCGCGTGCGCGGGGTGGTAGAAATCCCCGCTGGCCACCGTGGCGTCGATGCTCGCCAGCACCGAGTTGTCGAGGAGCACGCTGCCCAGCACCGCCCGCTCGGCCTCGAGGTCGTGCGGCGGCACCCTCCCGTGCGCCGAGGCCGCCGCCGAGAGCGACGCCGCGGCGTGCACCAGGGCCTCTCGGGCGTCGCGGGAGTCTCGTCGGTCTCGGTCTGCGAAGCCCATCAGACCGCCTCCGTTGCCACACCCCGACGGCCCCAGGGAAATTCTCGGCAACGCACCGCCGACCGAGAGGGCGGGTTAGACCGAGAGCACGACCTTTCCGAAGGCCTCTCGCGCTTCGAGCACCCGGTGCGCCTCGCGCGCCTCGGAGAGCGGCAGCACCCGGTCGACCACAGGGTTCAGCGCGCCCCGCTCGACGTGCCGCAAGACGTCGTAGAGCGCGCTCTTCGGCCCCATGGTGCTCCCGAGGACCTGCACGTTGCGGAAGAACACCTGGCGCAGGTCGAGCTCCGGCGTGAAGCCGCTCGTGGCGCCGCAGGTGACGACCCTGCCGCCGCGACCCACGGCGAGCACGCTCTTGGTGAAGGTCTCTCCGCCGACGTGCTCGATCACCACGTCGACGCCGCGGCGGTCGGTGAGGCGCTTCACCTCGGCGACCAGGTCCTGCTCGCGGTAGTTGAACGCGCGCTCGGCGCCGTTGTCGACCGCGCGCTGGCACTTCTCGGCGCTGCCCGCGGTCGCCCACACCCTCGCGCCGAAGAGCCTCGCGATCTGCGTCGCGGCCACGCCCACGCCCGAGCCCGCGCCCTGCACCAGCACCAGCTCGCCGGGGCGCACCCTCGCGCGGAGCACCACCATCTGCCACGCCGTGAGGTAGGTGAGCGGCACCGCGGCGGCGCGGGTGAAGTCCATCTCGCCCGGGTAGGGCAGGGCGTTCGCCGCGGGCACGTTCAAGAGCTCGCCGTAGCCCCCGTCGGTGTTCTCCCCGAGGATGCGGTAGCGCGGGCAGAGGTTGTCCTCCCCCGCGAGGCAGCGCTCGCACACGCCGCACGACACGCCGGGCGCCACCACCACGCGCTGACCGACCGCGACGTGAGACACCCCCGCGCCCACGGACTCGACCTCGCCCACGACGTCGCTGCCGAGGCGGTGGGGGTACTTCAAGCGCAGGTTGGGCAGCCCCCGGCGCACCCAGAGGTCGAGGTGGTTGAGCGCCACCGCGCGCACGCGCACCCGCACCTCGCCGGGCCCCGGGTCGGGCACGTCGACCTCGCCGCGCTCGAGCACCCCGGGGTCGTCGATCGCCCCGTGCCGATGGAGCAGCACCGCCTCGCACACCGTCATCGCGCACCCTCCTGAAGGGCGACGCTCAGGCGAGGAGCTCCGTCGCCGCGCCGCGCGGCGGAGAGAGCGTCTGCCCGAGCGCCAGGATCTCGATGAGCACCGCGCGGTACGCCGCCGACACCGCGTCGAGGTCGACCTCGGCGGGCTCGCCGTCTTCGTCGGGCTCCAGCGCCGCCTCGACCTGCTCGCGCACGAAGGCCACCAGGTGCGGCTGACCCATCGCCACCACGTCGTCGCTCTCGAGCACCTCGTCGGCGGCGCCGCGGCGCAGCTCCTCGTCCCACGAGAAGGTCGCCTCGACCGCGGCCACGGTGGCCTCGTCGACGGGGCGCACCCGCGCGCCGAAGGCGTCGACGAAGGCCCGCCACACGGTCACCCCGAGGTAGCGCCCGAGGGCCTGCGCAGTGTCGTCGGTCACCCCGTCGAGCGCGCGGGAGAGCCACTGCCAGAGCGCGGGCTGGAGCCTCTCGAACTCCCGCGCCGCCACGTCGACCTGCTCCTCGACGTCGCCGTCGTCAGAGAGCTCGGCCTCGGCGCCGTCGACGGCCTCTCGCGGCACCACGGCGTGAGCGGGCACCGGGCGGATCGCGGCGCGCGCGGGCCACATCTCAGCCCTCTTCCTCTTCGATCTCCCAGCGCCACAGCGCCGTCATGCTCACGGCCAGCGCGCAGCGCTCGCACAGCGGAGGCTCCTCGCGCTCGACCTCGTCGCCGCGCACCCAGAGCAGCAGGCCGCGGCCCGCGGGCTCGCCCTCGATGGGCGCCTCGCAGGCGTCGCAGCGCAGCTCGGTCTCGCGCTCGGTCATCACGTCGGCTCACCATACACCCCGCCACCGGGGGCGTCTCGTGTTCGATGCGCCCGCTCAATGAGCCGCGGCGGCCACCACGCGCGCGAGCATCGCGGGGGGGCACACGATCAAGCCCCGCGGGAGCGGGAGCGCTCCGACGTCGTAGCGCACGGGCTCCCCCGTCGCGTCGGTGAAGGACCTGT